>VHCR01000008.1 GCA_016871655.1 Verrucomicrobiota bacterium | reverse complement strand
GGCTCTATGAAATCGTAATCCACGAGACGCCGAAGGCCAGGTGTACCTATCGTGGGGATTAACTTTTTACTTTTAAACAAACAATGACGCCAACAACAACTCATCGAGAAGAATCCGACAGCATGGGAACAATTCCCGTTCCTCATGATCGCTACTATGGTGCGCAGACAGCGCGCTCCCTCATTCACTTCAACATTGGAGATGACATCAAGCCGGCTGCTTTGATCAAGGCCTTGGGGCAACTCAAGAAGGCTTGTGCTTTAGCGAATCATGAGCTTGGAATTTTGAGCGAAGAAAAAAAAGAGCTCATCGTGCGAGCAGCCGATGAAGTGATCGAAGGAAAACTAAACGATCATTTTCCACTTCGCATCTGGCAGACGGGAAGCGGCACGCAGAGCAACATGAATGCGAACGAGGTGATTTCGAATCGCGCAATTGAGTTGGCAGGTGGTGTGCTGGGTTCGAAAAAACCGATTCATCCGAATGACGATGTCAATAAATCGCAATCTTCCAACGACACTTTTCCAACAGCGATGAATGTGGCAGCGGTGACAATGCTGCAAGAGCGTCTCTTGCCGAGTGTCAAAGAACTGCGACATGCCTTGAATGAAAAAGCAAAAGCTTTTTCCTCGATTGTCAAAATTGGACGGACGCACTTGCAAGATGCGACGCCGTTAACCCTGGGCCAGGAGTTTTCTGGCTACGTGGCGATGTTGGATCAAGACCTCGAGCGGATCGAGACTTCATGCCAAGGGCTTCTTGGTCTCGCGATTGGGGGTACGGCCGTTGGAACAGGACTCAATGCGCCTCCGGCGTTTGGGGATAAAGTCGCTGCTGAGTTGGCGAAAATGACAGGATTTTCTTTTTTCTCTGCCAAAAATAAATTTGCAGCCTTAGCGAGTCATGGAGAATTTGTGATGGCGAGTGGGGCCCTCAAATCACTCGCTGCCTCGCTCATGAAAATTGCGAACGACCTTCGCTGGTTGGCCTCGGGTCCTCGCTGCGGTCTCGGCGAATTGATCCTGCCTGAGAATGAACCTGGTTCTTCGATCATGCCAGGCAAAGTCAATCCGACGCAATGTGAAGCGGTCACGATGGTCGCGGTTCAAGTCATGGGAAATGATGCTGCTATCGGGATTGCGGCATCAATGGGAAATTTTGAGTTGAATGTTTTTAAGCCGGTCATCATTCACAATTTTCTCCACTCGGTGCGCTTGCTCGGTGATGCCTGCCACTCCTTCACAGAACATTGTGTGGAAGGGATCGAAGTGAATCACCAACAAATTGAAAAATATGTAAAAGAATCACTGATGCTTGTTACCGCTCTTAATCCTCACATCGGCTACGATAATGCTGCAAAGATTGCCAAGAAGGCTCATCAAGAAGGGACAACTCTCCGCGAAGCCGCTCTAGCGTTGGGTTTGCTGACTGAAGAGCAGTTTGATGAGTGGGTTGTTGCTAGGAAGATGGTGGGAGAAAAAGGCTGTAGGCTATAGGCTGTAGGATTAACTTATGCGTGATCATACTAAACTTCGTGCTTTTGAATTAGCTGACGAAGTTGTTCTTTTGATCTATGAACTTACAGATCATTTCCCAACAAAAGAAATCTACGGACTAACAGCCCAAATTCGCAGAGCTGCAATTTCTATTGTCTCAAACATCGTTGAAGGATGTGCGCGAAACAGCCAGAATGAGTATGTCCACTTTCTCGAAATCGCATATGGATCTTTAAAAGAGGCAGGTTACCAATTGAATTTAGCAATAAGGTTAGGATATATAGCAGAACAAAACTCTAAGGTTTGTTCTCTTATTAAAGCAATGCGTCAATAAATGTTTCTTCCTATAGCCTACAGCCTACAGCCTACAGCCTATTCCAGCATGGAATCCATCTCCCTCTGGGCCTCCACTTTTTTTTATCTTTTTAGTTTCTCTTCAACGCTCTTGGCACTTCGTACCAAGCAGCTGCGGCCTGGACGTTTTAGTTTTGTGGCAATTTTTTTAGGAGTGGTGTGCCAAAGTTGGTTTTTAGTGCTGAGAGGAAAGGGAACGCACGCTTGCCCAATCACAACCTTGCCAGAGATGTTGATCTTTTTGAGTTGGGCTATCGGCTGGTTTTATCTGCTCATCGGCTCCACCTATCGTGTATCGCTCATGGGAGCTTTTACTGCGCCGCTCATTTTGATTTTTCAATCGATAGGATTCTTTTTTTTACCGCCTGCTGTTGTTACTCAACATTGCCTCAATTCTTGGATTGAGACTCACGCTGCGCTTTCGTTGGTGGCCTTTGGAGCGCTTGGATTGGCCGGCGTTTCGGCGGCGATGTTTTTATTTCAAGAAGCCCAACTCAAATCGCAAGCGCCGGCACCGATTTTTCATTTTTTGCCGCCGATGCAATTATTGGAAATTACAACGGCGCGCTTGCTCTGGTTGGGGCTAGTGCTATTAACGATGAGTTTTGTTGCTGGAGCTTTATCAGGGATTTCTATTTCAGGAATGAAATTCTGGATCTCTTTTTTATTGTGGGGATTTTATGGTCTGCTCGGGGTGGCTCAACAAGCACGTCGACTGTCGGCACATCGTTTTGCGCAAGGAGTAGTGCTGATTTTTCTTTTTGCGCTGGGAGTTCTTTTTAAAATCGCATGAACATTTTTTGTGCTGGTATTAATCACAAAATTGCCTCGCTCAGTATGCGCGAGCAGGCTGCTATTCACGATCGCGAGATGGCGACGGTGTTGGAACAGATGCGAAAGATTGATGGAGTCTCAGGCGCGGTGATGCTTTCAACCTGCAATCGTGTGGAACTCTACGCCTCAACGTTGTGTCCGTTACAAACATTGCAAGGCTTTCAAAAAATTCTTCATGAACGCTCTGGTGAAATGTTACCACTTTACCATCACACTACTCCAACAGCGGTGCGGCATTTATTTCGTGTTGCAAGTGGGCTTGATTCGATGGTGATTGGAGAGACAGAAATTTTAGGTCAGGTCAAAAAAGCGTACATGCTCGCTGCTGAATGTGGAACGACAACAAGTCCGCTCCATCGCTTGTTTCAACATGCTTTTCGTGTGGCCAAATCGGTCAGGACAGAAACGCAAATCACGCGAGGAGCTGTTTCTGTCGGCTCGGTCGCAGTAGAACTCGCTGAGAAAATTTTTGGAAAACTAGATCAATGCCGTGTGATGATTTTAGGCGCCGGAGAAATCAGTGAACGGACTGCGCGGAGTTTGCAATCACGGGGCGTAAGGAGCGTGATTGTCTCGAACCGAACCTATGAGCGTGCAGCTGCTCTAGCAGCGGAAATTGGAGGGATGGCGTTACACTTTGATCATTGGGAAAAAACTTTTTTGGACGTTGATATCATCATCAGTTCGACCGGAGCTCCTCATGCGATCTTGACCGTCGAAAAATTAAAACCGCTCCTCAAACAGCGTCAGCAGCGTCCACTCTTTGTCATCGATCTTGCAGTACCTCGCGATGCGGAACCAGCGATCAACAAACTTCCAGGAGTTTTTCTCTATGATATCGACAGCCTTCAACAAATTGCTGCACAATCCCTCGACATCCGCCGTCAAGAAGTGGTTCGTTGCGAATCAATGATCGAAGAGCATGCTGGGACTTTTTTGAAATGGCTGCAAAGCAGAAAAAAACATTAGCCACAAAGAACACAAAAAAGGGTAAAAATTTAAAAAGCTTTCTCCTATGCATTCGAACGAATTATCTCTGCAAGCTGCAACCTACAACTTACAGCACGTTACCCTTGGTACTCGCGGAAGCGCTTTGGCGCGCGTACAGACGACAATGGTTCGTGAAGCGCTGAGTGCTGCTGAGCCTCAACTTTTGCTGGAAGAAAAAATCATTACGACAATAGGGGATGCAAAATCAGAGTTACCGCTGCATCAGCCGGTCGCGGAAGGATCGGGTCTGTTCACGCGGCAATTAGAGGAGGCGCTCCTCGCTCATGAGATCGATGCAGCTGTGCACAGTCTCAAAGATCTCCCTGTGATCACACCGCAGGGATTGAGATTAGCAGCTATTTTACCTAGAGCTAATGTGACCGATGTTCTCATTACGCAAGAATCTGGCGGCTTGCAAGACCTGCCGGCGCAAGCTGTTGTGGGAACGAGTAGTCCACGCCGTTTGGAGTGGATGAGGGCACAGCGCTCAGACCTTGTTGTGAAGCCGATCCGCGGTAACGTTCCAACACGTTTGAGGAAATTAAAAAACAGGGGTCAGTCCGACAGTTTATTACAAAAGGTGCCACTCCGTTACATCAGAAAAAGAAATGAACTGGCACCTTTTGTAATAAACTGTCGGACTGACCCCTGTTTTGATGGAATTATTTTGGCGCGGGCGGGATTGGAGCGTTTGGGTTTTGATCTTGGGATTGTCAATGGTTGTGGAAAATTTTTGTTTGAAGAAAAGGAATTTTTTGTGACGGAGCTGACTGATCTTCTCCCAGCACCAGGTCAGGGAGCGGTTGCTGTCGAGACGCGTGCTCAAAATAATTCTGCATCTTTTGAAAATGCTTTAAAAAAAATTCACCACGAAGAGACAGCGTGCTGTGTAACAGCGGAGAGACTTTTACTGCAATACCTCGGCGGTGGCTGTCACATGGCGTTGGGCGCGTTAGCGACGATGGATCCTTCTTCCCGAAAAATTCATCTGCGTGCAACCTATGTACCTTTTCCTTCAGCAAAACTGAGAGAAGGTGAGGCTAGCGGTCCTACACCCGAAGAAGTAGCATTACGAGTCGCGACTCAGCTAGGGGAGAAGTTAGCAGAAAAATAAACACAAAATTTTATATGAAAAAACAATCTCAATCTAAAAATGGCATTTGCTATCTCATCGGTGCTGGGCCAGGTGATCCAGGACTCTTGACGGTGCGGGGTGCGAAGTTACTGCATGACGCAGAGATCGTGATTTATGATTATCTTTGCAACCCCATCTTGTTACAGCAAGCACCTGCAACAGCAGAAAAAATCTACGTGGGTAAGGCAGCTGGAAAACATACACTCTCGCAAGAGGAGATCAATCAATTGCTCGTGAAGTCGACGCAAGATGGAAAGTTAGTGGTGAGGCTCAAGGGAGGAGATCCTTTTCTTTTTGGGCGCGGTGGAGAAGAGGCAGAGGCGCTTGAAGACGCAGGTTTAAAATTTGAAATTGTTCCTGGCATTACCTCTGCTATTGGAGGATTGGCTTACGCCGGGATTCCGGTAACGCATCGTGCAAGTAATGCGATGCTCACAATTTTTACAGGACATGAAGATCCCGCGAAAAAAGAATCAAAGCTCGATTATGACGCTCTCGCAACGACGCCAGGAACGAAGGTGATGTTGATGGGAATGGAACGTCTGGAAAAAATTTGCGAGGAGCTTTTAGCTGCAGGAATGGAAAAGAAAACACCAGTCGCTTTAGTCCGATGGGCCTCAACACCTCGTCAAGAGACGTTGACGGGGACATTGGTGACGATTGCTAAACTAGCGCAGGAGAAAAATTTCAAAGCTCCAGCGCTTGCGGTTTTTGGGGAAGTGGTTTCGTTGCGAGAAAAACTTAATTGGTTTGAGACGAAGCCTCTTTTTAGAAAACGGATTGCTGTGACACGCACACGTGAAAAAGCGAGCGAGCTCGTTAAGACGTTGCGCGACTTGGGGGCGGATGCCTACGAGTTGCCAACCATTCGCATCAAGCCTGTGACAGAAAAAAAAGATCGCGAAGCTTTTGTCGAGGCCTTAGCGCAGGCTCATCATTACGATTGGATTGTCTTCACGAGTCCCAACGGTGTGGCTCATTTTTTCGAAGCATTTTACAAGTTGCATCGCGATGCACGTGAGTTGGGAAATGCGAAAATTGCTGCAATCGGGCCCGGAACGGCCCAAAAAATCGAAGAATACCGATTTGGCGTGGATTTGATTCCTCCACAATTTGTGGCCGAGTCGCTCTTGAAAGAGTTTAAAAAACTCGGAGTCGAAAATTTAAAGATCCTTTTGCCGCGCGCTTCGGGATCTCGTGAAATGCTTGCTGTGGAATTAGAAAATTTCGGAGCAATTGTTGATGATGTCCCCGTTTATGAAACAGTCGGTGTCACGGATGATGTTGCCGGCGGCTGGAAACGCTTTGCTGAAGAGGGAGCAGACCTCGTTACCTTTACGAGTGGCTCGACGGCACAGCATTTTAAAAACTATTTAGAAAAAAATTCCGTTGTCTTGCCATTAACAACAACACTTGCCAGCATCGGCCCCGTGACTTCTTCGGTGATGAAAGAACTCGGTATGAAGATAGGCTTGGAAGCCAAGCAACATGATATTCCGGGGTTAGTTGCCGCGATTGTGGATCATTTAGAGAATTCACCACAAAGATCACGAAAAAATTTTGAAGATAGAAGATAGAAGATGGAAGATGGGAGTTGTGGTTTGCTATGGCAAACAGCATAAAAAATTTTATTCTTGCCGAAGGCCTCGACTTCTATCTTCCATCTTCTAAAAACGCTCTTTGTGGTGAATTCTTTTTATGAGATTTTTACTTTTCTTTCTAATCTTCGTAGTCAGCCTGCAAGCTGCTCCCAGCGAGCGCTGGCACCTCGTCAAAAGTAAAGAGCTCGGTTCTCTTTCAGGAGGTGTAACGCTCAAGTCCGTAACGTTGCGTGAGGGTTCTAATCCTCCTCAGGAGGCTGTTGTCACGGCGATTGTTTTTTCTGAAAAAAATGTTCAACTGCAAGTTGTCGATAATCCAGCGCGTGATAAAACGTTGGCGCAGGTGATGAAAGAGGAACATTTTTTGGCAGGAGTCAATGGTGGCTATTTTCGCCTCGATGGAAAGCCAATGGGTTTAGTCATCAGCGGGAGAAAAACGATACACGCTCAGGAAACGGCACCGCGATTGTTGAGCGGGTTTGTTGTTGGGTCAGAAAAAAAATTACAACTCGTCCACGTTGGAGAAAAAATGCCGTCAAGAGCGACAGAAGTTTTGCAAGCGGGTCCTTTTCTCATCAATCATCAGGCTCCTGTTATTGGGCTCGAAACAAGACGGATTGCACGTCGGACGTTTGTGGCAACGGATGGGCATGGGGCCTGGATGCTTGGTGTAATTTCTCCAGTAACGCTTGCTGAAGCAGCTCGTGTTTTGCTGGCTGCGGCGCCTCGATTTTTGCCAGTGTATCCGCTCGAACGAGCGCTTAACCTCGATGGAGGGTCCTCAAGTGCGCTCTGGGTAGACCTTACTCCGGAACCATTTTCTCAATCAGAAATAGGGATGGTGAGAAATTTTCTAGGAATAAAATTTACCCAGAATATTTCAGAGTGAATCGTCGCAACGGATCACCCTGAAATATCCGGGTAATCCTATTTTTTAAAATTTGATAACAGCGCTGGATTTTTCTAGCGCTGTTTTTTATGCTCGGGCAGAATTGCCACTCATCCAATAACCAACTTTACCTATGCAAATTCATTTAAGCCCTCGTCACATGGTCCTCACTGCAGCGATTCATTCCTACGTTTGTGAAAAAGTCGAGCATCTGGAATCGATGACTCCGTCGTTGATTGCTGCTCACGTGGTGATCATGCACGATGACACAAAAAAGAAACGCTACATTGTTAAAGTTCATCTTGCCTTGCCAGGACCTGATATTCACGCTGAGGATGCTGAAGATGATCTTTATGCTGCGGTGGATCTCACGGTTGCAAAATTAGCTCAGCAACTTCGTAAAAATAAAACAAGACGCCGTGAGGCAAAGACTCACAAATTGCGGGTTGCAAAGGAAGCGATGAAGCGAGGACTTCGCTCCTAAAGTAATGAGCGGAGTGACAGACTTAGAATACAAAGTGAATCTTGAGGTTTTCGAAGGACCTCTTGATTTGCTTTTATACCTCATCAAAAAAGAAGAGGTCGACATTTACGATGTCTCTCTTGAGCGCATCACGCATGAGTATTTGCAATATTTAGAGGCACTAGAAATTCTGAATATTGAAGTAGCAGGTGAGTTTGTGGTGATGGCCGCAAACCTGCTCTACATTAAGAGCCGCACGCTGTTGCCAAAGGATCAGCAGATGCCTGAGGAAGATGTGGAGGAAGATGATCCAAGGTGGGAACTCATTCGGCAACTCATCGAATACAAGAAATTCAAAGAGGCTGCGGCTCACTTGCGCGATCAAGAGGCTTTGCAAGGAACGCTTTTCCCTCGTCCTGGAGTGCTTGCAAGTCCAGAGATAGCGGCAGAAGGACCTCTCCTATTGAATGAGGTTTCTATTTTTGATCTCATCAATGCTTTTCAAAAAGCGCTACAACGTCTGCCCAAAGAAGAGAGTTCTGAAATTTACGAAGAAACTTATACCGTTGCTGATCGTATGCAGCATCTGCTTCGTATGATCACGCCTGGAGTTTCTATTCCTTTTCAAGAGCTCTTCTCCTCGGCGACCTCGCGTTCGGAGATGGTTGTCACGTTTCTTGCTATGCTAGAATTAATCCGTATGAAACACTTCACTGTATCTCAGCCGGAGCAGTTCGGCGAAATTATGATTGAGAAGTTAGAGGAGACTTTAGAAATAGGAAGTTAATTAAAAAATTATCCATATCATGAACATCAATGAAACAGAAATGAGCAACTTAGTGGAAAATGCTTCCGAGTTTTCATCGCAGACCAATGGAGCCCTTCCTCAACTTTCTGAAATTGTCGAAGCTCTCCTTTTTGCTTCTCAAAAGGCGGTGACGCTGAAAGAACTCCTTGGATATTTTAAAGGAGCTGCAGCGGCTGCTCCTGAGAGTGCAGCGAGCGCCTTTACTTCGCTAAAAGAAAAAGATCTTGTTGAAGTTCTCGACACCTTGAAGCAAGAGATCGCCAGTAGCAATCGTCCTTATGAACTTCGTGAAACCGCTTCCGGATGGCAGTTAGTGACGGCATCGCCATTTGCACCGTGGCTGCGTCAACTTTTTCCGGAGGCTCGTCCTACGCGTTTAAGTGCACCTGCGTTGGAAACGCTAGCCATTATTGCCTACCGACAGCCTATCATTCGTGCTGATATTGAGGCCGTGCGCGGTGTTGCTGTTGATGGTGTGATGCAAACATTATTAGATCGTGGACTGATCCGCATCGCAGGACGTTCAGAAGTTCCAGGACGCCCGCTACTCTACACAACGACGCAGGCGTTTCTTGATCACTTTGGGTTGCGCGCGCTAGAAGAGCTTCCGAACGCAGCCGAGTTGCGCTATATTCCACTTCCTCAAAGTGCGGCTTCTAGTGCAGCAGCAGAGGCAGAGTTGCCGCTTTTTGTTTCTGAAGGGTCTCAAGAGCCAGTTGCTATTTCTTCTGAAGAGAGTATAGAAGAAAAAAATGAAAATTAACTATTGACTCTGTCGCATTATCCCTTTATCAAAGAGCTCTAACATTCTTATTTCACAAACCAATTAAACTATGAACAAAACATTATCACTAATCGCGCTTGTTCTTGCAACGGCTGTTACGTCGTTTGCAGGAGAAACAGTCAGTTCTAAAAAAGTCGTTGTTCCTGCAGACGACTGCCGCTTCCGTGCTAACGAATGGCAAGTAGATGCCTCTGTCCAAGGTGCTGGCGGAAACTATAACAACAAGAGCGGTGGAGGAGTTGGTGGAAATTTAGGAGTCAACTACTTCTTCACTAAATACATCGGTGTTGGTATCGATGACTCCGTTGGTGGTTTTTGGCCATGGAGCGGTGCTGGTGCTGTTGGGGTTGATAGCCTTCAAGCTGATCTTCTCCTTCGTTACCCAATTTGCGCTTGGAACCTTGCTCCTTACGTGATGGTTGGTGGCGGTGCTAGCTGGGGTCCTGCTTCTCAAGGTGATGGTAATGTTGGTGGTGGTGTCGAGTGGCGTTTTGCTCAACACGTTGGTCTCTTTGCAGACTGCCGTTGGCTCTATGGTACAGGTGCACCTAATGGTAATCTTAGCATGGCTTATCCTCGCGTTGGCCTTCGCTTCAACTTCTAATCTTAATCCTTCTTTAATTAAGAAAGTTTGGAATAGTTTGTTTATAAAACGGCGCTGAATTTTTCAGCGCCGTTTTTTTATGCCTTGCTTTTTTTTCTGCTGACAATACCATTTGCTGATCCTATGAAAAAAATATTATCTCTTCTTACCCTAGTTCTTGCAACGGCTACCGTTTCCTTTGCAGGAGAAACAGTCAGTTCTAAAAAAGTCGTAGTACCGGCTGATGATTGTCGGTTCCGTGCACATGAGTGGCAGATCGATGCTTCGACTGTTGGTGCTGCTGGAGTTTACAATGGGCAAGGCAAGCAAGCCCTCGGTGGTAACTGGGGAGTAAACTATTTTTTCACAGAATATCTTGGTATTGGTATTGATAATTCTGTTGGTAGTCAAAGAAACGCTGGCCTGAGTGGTTTTGATGGCCTCCAAGCTTTTGATACCCTCCAAGCTGATCTTCTTCTACGTTATCCGGTCTGTTCTTGGAACCTTGCGCCCTATGTCATGGTTGGTGGTGGTGCACATTGGGGACCTGCTTCTCAAGGTGACGGCAACGTTGGCGGCGGTCTTGAATGGCGCGTTCTTCCTCACGCTGGATTCTTTGCTGATTGTCGTTGGCTTTATGGGAATAATGGTTTAACGATGGCATTGCCACGTGTTGGTATTCGTGTCAATTTTTAAAGCTGATTAATATTTATGAAAAAAAGCGCTAGAATTTTTCTAGCGCCTTTTTTTTGTAAAAAAGGACCATTGAAAAATTCTTTTTAGTGGCTTATGTTTTCTTCCATCTCGAACACATTTTATGAAAAAAATTGAAGCCATTATTAAGCCGTTCAAAGTTGAAGAAGTTAAAGAAGCTCTCAACGAGATTGGTATTGAAGGAATGACAGTGACGGAAGTTAAAGGATTTGGTCGCCAAAAAGGACACACAGAAATTTATCGGGGGAGTGAATACACTGTCGACTTTCTTCCAAAAATTAAAATTGAAATTGTACTTGCTGATGAAGCGGTCGATGGAGCCATTGCTGCTATTATCAGATCCGCCAAGACAGGGAAAATTGGGGATGGAAAAGTTTTTGTTCTCCCGATTGAGAATGCGATTAGAATTCGTACGGAAGAAGTAGGCGAAAAGGCAGTGTAGCTGCTTCACGAGCAGTTTAAGTGAAAAGTTGAAGTTGAAGTTACGACTCGCCTTCGGCGAAAAAGTAAAAATTTTTTATTCGCGAAGCGCACGGAACTTAAACTTAAACGTAACCGTTCAGCTAATGCCGTCAACTTAAGCAATGGATTTAACCACAAAGATCGCAAAGCGGCTTGAGCCGCACACAAAGATCACAAAAAGATTTTTTCCATAGAAAAAATCTAAGTGTTAAAAAGTGAAGTTTTTTCAATTTTATGATTACAAGTTTTTAACTTTCAAGCTGGTGTGTGATTGTTACTCTCAAAGCCTTAGATTTTTTTATAAAAAAAATCTTTTGTGTTCTTTGTGGTGAATTTCTTCTGCTGAGGTTGTTAAGTTGACGCCATTGTATGAACGGATACTTTTAAGAAGTTGTGAACACGTTCTATTTTTTAGGTGTCCTAAATTTTCTAAAATCGGTCGATCTTCACAATCTCCGCGTAAGGCAGTTGGCCTGGCTTAGAATGAGGCTCTACGGTTTTTTTTCCAACAGCAATCATGAAGCTGATGACATGGTCTTCGGGAAGATGAATAATTTTTCCCACAGCATTAAAATCAAATCCATCCATCGGACAGGAATCAAGGCCCATGGCTTTTGCAGCAAGCATGATTGTCTGCCCCGCTAGTCCACAAGAACGCATGGCTTCATCTCGGATGACTTGTGGTTTTCCATCGTAGTAATCATGAATCGCAGGGAGAATAAAATCCCGAGTGGCTTGTGTGGCATTTGCCCAGTAGCGTTCAGGATTGTTTTTCCATGCAGAGAGATCAGCACATATGATGATAAGGAGGGAGGCATCGGTTACTTGTTCTTGATTCCAGGCTGCTGCGCGGACTTGTTTGCGAATTTCTGGATCTTGTACGAGCAAGAAGCGCCAGTTTTGAATATTGAAAGCAGTTGGAGCTTCCAAGGCTAACGAGAGGAGTTGATGAATTTCCTCTTCCGACATCTTGTGGTGCGGATCGAATTTTTTAACAGCACGGCGGGCGTGAATAGCATCAAAAGTGTTCATAGAAAAGTTGGTTTAACCCGAGTATGTTACCGTGAATGCATCACGCTGTGCTGCACCTCGCGACGATTCGCTCTAAAATATCCGGGTGAATGAAAAATAACTAAACTAAATCTTTTTCGACTTTACTGTAAACATCAAGTATCATTTTCCTATGGAAACTATTTTTGTGACAGGAGGTGCAGGCTACATCGGCAGTATCTGCACAGAAGAGCTGCTCAATGCAGGATATTGTGTAGCTGTCTTTGATAATTTAAGTGAAGGACATCGTGCTGCCATTGATCCACGTGCGCGATTTTTTCAAGGAGACTTAGCGGACCGTGACTCAGTTCAGCGAGCCCTCCATGTTTCCCAGGCGAGTGCCGTCATGCATTTCGCAGCCAATGCACTTGTAGGAGAATCGATGGTCAATCCTTCAAAATATTTTCAAAATAATGTCGCTGCTGGATTGAACTTGCTCGATGCGATGGTCGCAGAAGGAGTGAAACGTTTTGTTTTTTCCTCAACCTGTGCGACCTTTGGAGTTCCTGACCGCATGCCGATTGATGAGACGATGCCTCAAAGACCCATTAATCCTTATGGTGAATCAAAATTAATGTTTGAACAAATTTTGAAGTGGTATGGAAACATTCACGAGATAACTTTTGTGGCATTGCGTTATTTCAATGCTGCAGGTGCGAGTAAAAACTTTGGAGAAGACCATCGCATCGAAACACACTTGATCCCTAATGTCCTCAAAGTTGCTCTTGGTCAGAAAGAAGCCGTAGAAATTTATGGCACGGACTACGAAACTCCTGATGGGAGTTGCATCCGGGACTACATTCACATTCTCGATTTAGCGCAGGCTCATTTATTAGCGCTGAAGGCAAATCAGAGTGCTTTTTATAATCTTGGGACAGGTGGAGGTACTTCTGTTAAAGAAGTCATTGAGTGTTGTCGTCGTGTGACGGGGCATGCAATTCCCGTTGTTGAAAAACCCCGCCGTCCAGGAGATCCTCCCCGACTTATTGGTAGTTCGGATAAAATTAAAAATGAGTTAGGTTGGAACCCTCGTTTTCAAAATATTGAAGAGATTGTGAAAAGCGCCTGGGCTTGGCATCAAAAGCATCCACATGGATATGACCAGCGAAAAGAATAGCCACAAAAGAATGCAAAATTTCTATTTCAAAATGGCTATAATTTTTTCCTGCATCTTGTAGCCTGAATTATGCACCTTATTGAAACCCATGCTCACTTAGATAACCCCAAGTTCAGAGACGATTTGTCTGCCGTGGTCCAACGTGCGCACGATGCCGGTGTGACGCGGATCATTTCGATTGGAACAGGAATTGAAAGCAGCCGCCGTGTGTTGGCTCTGGCAGAGCGCTTTTCCTCGGTTTTTGCTGCCATCGGAATTCATCCCACTGAGATTGATGAAGAAAAAGAAAATTTTATTTCCGAACTTCGAAAGCTGGCTCAAAATCCTAAGATCGTAGCAATCGGAGAAATTGGCATCGACTATTTTCATCCTCCGAAAGAAAAGATGTCACAGGAAGAAATCGATGTTTGGAAAAAAGATCAAGCAATCGCTTTTCAACAGCAGCTCGATCTTGCGCTCGAACTTGGACTCAATGTCATTGTGCACCAGCGTGATGTCGTCGGCTCTACAGCAGCATGGGAAAAGGTGTTGCAAATCTTGAAGCCTTATACTGGAAAACTGCGCGCCGTTTTTCATTGTTTTGGGGGAACTCCGGCTCAAGCAGCAGAGGTCATCGCTTTAGGCCATCTCATTTCTTTTACCGGCATCGTCACTTTTAAAAATGCTCCAATTGTTCGTGAGACCGCTATGGTAGTGCCATCAAACGCCTACATGGTCGAAACCGATTGTCCTTACCTAGCTCCAGATCCTCATCGTGGAGAACGTGCCGAGCCATGGCACACCCGTCTGGTTGCAGCAAAAATTGCGGAGGTCCGAGGTCTCAGGCTCGAGGAAGTGGCTGAGGCTACTACCAAAACTGCTGAGCGCTTTTTCAAATTTCCTTCACAAAGATAGAAAGAAAAAAAGAGGTTCACAGAAATGGAAGCGATGGAAAGGATAGGAGAGATGAATAAAAAAGGCTTTCTTTACGGCATTCTCCTCTTTTGGAGCTTCTGAAGGAGTTTTTTTGTCCCTTTCACCTTTACCGGAACGCTCTAGGAGCCCCGTGGTGCCCTGATCTTTGAGGGGGTGCTATGAGGATACCTGGAAAGTGAAGTTTTCTATTTTTAGCAAAATAATCTTATAACAAGCAAGTTGCCATGAATCTTTCGACTTTTATCAAAGGCTAATTTTGATTTCTTCTCTGTAGAAACCTCTCTTTTTTCCGCACTCCGGAGCCAATCCTGGCAAAGATAGGGGCCTTAAATTGGCTATAATCGCTTCCATCCCCCTTCTATCCCTGTAAATTAAATAGATACTCTGATCGGCATCAGCACGTATAAGAATCGTTGTGTCGAGTTCAACTTGAAGACACCGGGACTCATTTCATCGATAAGTTCCAGAATGATGGTGTCATCATTGAGATTTTTGAGAGGATCCATTAAGAAGTCAGGATTAAACGAAATGGAAATATTTTTTCCTTTGTAAGGAATGGTTAACGATTCTTTAGCTTCACCAATTTCAGGGGTGTTGGAAGTGATATCGAGATTATTCTCTGAAAAGTTCAAGCAGATCGATCCAGTCTTATCATTGCTAAGCAAGGCAACGCGTCGAACTGACTGGAAGAAATTTTCACGCTCGAGAACGACACGCTCAGCGGTTTCTGAGGGAATGACTTGGCGGTAGTTAGGATATTTTCCATCGACAAGCTTCGTGGCCAAAACAGAGGTTCCCAAATCAAAGGAAACGCGATTTTCTCCGACATGCAAGCGTACTTCTTTTTCATCATCGAGAAGGCGCTCTAATTCAATGATTGCTTTTGTTGGAATGATGAAATCGCATTCATGGTCGCTAGGATATTTGATTTCTCCTAGTTCAGTATCGGTGAGAGCAAGGCGGCGGCCATCAGTGGCAACCAATGTCAGGCGTCCTTCTTTGAAGGAAAAAAGAACGCCGTTGAGGACGTAGCGTGATTCATCCAAGGAAATAGCGTAGGAAGTTTTGTGAAGCCCTTCCTTAAGGTCGTGTTGAGTCATCGTGAATCCACGCTTTTCATCCGAGGAAGGAAAAGCTGGGAATTCATCTTTTGCCAATCCAAAAACTTTGAAAAAGCTAGGACCGCTGCGAATGGAGGTGATGTTGCGAGCATCTGTTTCGAAGGAGATTTCCTCAGCTGGAAGCTCGCGGATAATCGAGAGCAAGCGACGTGCAGGCAAGGTTGTTGTTCCTGGCTTCTCAACCATGGCAAGAGGAACTTGTGTCCGAATGCTGACTTCAAGATCCGTTGCTGTTAGAGAAAGACCTTTTTCAGAAACTTCTAACAGTACATTGGAAAGAATCGGAAGGGTAACGCGATTGTTAATGATATTTTGAATGCGCTGCAGTCCGTCTAACAGAGATTGCTTGGTGACGATGAATTTCATGGAGGAGTTTTATTTGGTCAGTTGCTTATCAAGATGACGTATCAAATGTCGTAAGGAAGCATCGCTTTCCATACGGTTTTTAATCAGCTTATAAGCATGAATGACGGTGCCGTGGTCTTTTCCACCAAAACATTCACCAATTTCTTTGAGGGTGGAGGAAGTTAATTCACGAGATAAATACATGGCCACTTGGCGCGGATAAGCAACGCTATTTTGGCGACGTTTGCTCGACATATCAGCAAGACGAATATCAAAATGTTCAGCAACACGTTTTTGGATTTGATCAACGGTAATGTTTTTTCGAGTTTGCTGTTGGAAAACGTCACGCAAGAGATGGTCTACCGATTCTTTAGAAAGTGACTTACCGCTTAAGGATTTATAGGCGGCAACGCGCATCAAAGCTCCTTCGAGACGGCGAACATCGGAAAGAATATTTTCTGCAATGCATTCTAAAACCCAAGGCTCAATATTGATTTGAAGCTGTGATGCTTTACCTTGAAGGATTGCAATCCGGGTCTCCATGTCAGGAGGCTGGATTTCAGCAGTCATGCCCCATTCGAAGCGAGAGACAAGACGTTTTTCGAGTTTTTCAATTTCACTAGGAGGGCGATCGCTTGTTAAAACGATTTGCTTGTGCCCGTCGTAGAGAGCTCCAAAAGTATGGAAAAACTCTTCTTGAGAGCGTTCCTTGCCAGCAAAAAACTGGATGTCATCAATCATTAAAATGTCCGCTTGGCGATAGCGCTTTCTGAATTGAAAAAGGGTTCCATGCTGAATCGCATCAATGAATTCATTGATGAATTGCTCACTGCGAAGGTAGATGACTTTAGCCCCTTTTTTATTGGCGAGCATGCGGTGGCCAATAGCCTGTAACAAGTGTGTTTTTCCAAGGCCGCTTTCGCCATAGATGAAGAGAGGGTTATAAGTGCGGGCCGGTGCTTGAGCGACTGCAAGAGCAGCTGCATGAGAAAATTGATTATTGGGGCCGACAATGAAATTTTCGAAGGTATAGGCAGGATTGAGACCGGTTGAGTGGGTTGATTTTTTGGAAGAGCTGGAATGGGTAGAAGGAAGAGGAGCGGCTGGAGTTTCTTGTTCCTGCTCTTGAAGCTCTCGAGGGATAAAATGAAGCGTTCGAAAAGAGCCATAAATTTCCTCAATGGAAGAAGAGAGGAGAGCAGAATAATTGCTTTCAATAAAAAATTGATGAATCGGGTTGGGAACACTTAGCGTGATGGAATCAGAGGTGGTATCACTGACATGGACATCGCTAAACCAGCGGCGATAGCCATCAGGACTAATCCGCTGACGGATGCGTTCGGAAAGCTGATCCCAAATTTGTTCATTACTTAGATGCATAGGGCGGAGGTTAGTCTAAAAAGAAGATTTTTGTGTCTCAAGAAAAAAGCCTTAGCTGCAGAGAATATTTTTTCAAAAAAAGGTTGACCCAACTTCTAAATTTTCTAGAAAAACTTGAGAAGACTTGAAGTTT
>VHCR01000007.1 GCA_016871655.1 Verrucomicrobiota bacterium | reverse complement strand
TGAGATCTGAGAACGCAGTTCTAAGGAAAAAGAGCAAGCTTATCGCGTGCCCTTTTCAATTTAATACACTATAAACATTAATTTCTGAAAAAGTTTTTTCATCCGCCTGAGCGCTCTTTCTTGATCAGGAGGTTCAACACGGAAATGTTGTTGAGAGCAAGAGTAGCTGAAGTCAAGGAGCTTTTCAGCATTGATGTGTTTGGTTTTCGTGGTCGAATTCTAAAGAAAAACCGATTGCAATACGAGAAAACTGTATTAGAAATTCGCTGAGACAGATGCAGGACAAGGAATGAGGAGCGCAGTACAGCAGTGTCTAGATAACACTCGAGGACACGAGCACCGGAATGACACAGTCCTGTGCTGTCCCAGTAGAATTTATGATACAGTTTAGCGCTTCGAGAACTGGAAGCGCTTACGTGCTCCAGCCCTACCTGGCTTATTACGCTCGCGACGACGTGGGTCACGGGTAAGAAGCCCATTTTGCTTCAAAACAGGGCGATGTTCTGCATCAATTTCATTAAGAGCACGAGCGATAGCAAGGCTAAGTGCGCCTGCTTGTCCATTGAGGCCTCCGCCGTGAGTCTTTACAATGACATCGTAAGTCTTAATCTCATTTACAGCTTCAAAAGGCTTGAGAACCTTGTTTTGCATGGAGACCGTTGTAAAATAGTCAGAAAAATCACGGCCGTTAACGCGGATTTTTCCAGAACCAGTCTTGAGCTGAATGGTTGCTACGGCTGTCTTGCGGCGTCCTGTCGCGGTGATCTTGCTTGTTTTAGAAAGAGTTTTGCGAATTTTAGGAGTAGAAACTGTATCTTCGGACATAAAATGGAGTGATAAAATATTAAGCAGCTTGTGGGTTTTGAACCGAATGTGGATGCTCAGAACCGCTATAAACACGAAGTTTTCTATAGATTGTCGCGCCTAAACGATTGTGAGGAATCATTCCCTTAACAGCTTTTTCGATGAGTAACTCGGGACGACGTTCACGACGTTGACGGAAAGTTTCTGATTTGTGGCCGCCAACAAATCCTGAGAAGCTCATGTAAGTTTTTTGAGTCTCTTTTTTGCCGCCAATTTGAACTTCGGATGCATTGATGACAACAACGTAATCACCAGTATCAACGTGAGGAGTAAAAATAGCCTTGTGTTTACCACGAAGGAGATTTGCTGCTTTGACAGCAACATGGCCGAGGTATTGATTTTTAGCATCGATGATCCACCATTGGCGTTTCACTTCATTAGCTTTTGCAGAGAAAGTCTTCATTGAATTTACAGGATACGGGAAAGATGGAATAAGGTAGACGAAAATGAAATCAAGTCAAGTTTCTTTAACGAAAAAACATATTTCTTAATAGAAATAAACTTTTTGATAGCAATATTGTCATCGATTTACAGTCAAATCAAGTGGATGGCTTTTCTACTGCAAATTCTGTTGCAGCTATAGCTTGCAAGTGCATCGGATTGATTATAGGTAACAAAGAAGTTTCTTTATTCACAACTAAAGGGAACACACTACATCCTAATATAACAGCATCAAGGGTGTTATAGTTTGTGATTAGATCACTAAAATAAGATTTTGATTTTTTAGTAACAATATTTTGCATCAATTCATTTTTAATTTTATTTAGTTCTAGTCGTTCCTCTTGATTGGGAATTGTTACTTTGATGCCATGCTTTTCTAATTTGTTAGCAAAAAATCCATCTTCTAACGTGTTTTTTGTAGCCAATAATAAAGCTGTTTTATAAAGCTGTTTTTTCATTTCAATGGCTACCAACTCTACAGCATGAAACACTGGAATGTCAGAACAGACGCTATCTTTTACCATGTCGTAATACTTGTGAAGTGTATTACAACAGATAAGAATACAGTCTGGTTTGAGGTTGGTTAATTCCAAGAACTCTTGTTGAAATAAGCTAGCAACTTGATCATCGTTTTTTCCAAAACCATGGCGTACTTCATAAGAATCAAAACTTTTTAGCAGGATTTTAGGAGTGTGAGATTTTCCTAATTTTTGCTCAGCAAGTTTATGTAAAATTTCATAATAGTTCATCGTCGATAACCAACTCACCCCACCCAGCAATCCAATTGTTTTCATCATGGTCTGCTCTCTTTCATAAAAAAATTTATTTTTCTTAACCCGGATATTTCATGGTAAATCGTAGTGAGACGCTGTCCAAGGCTCATGGATACAAGACGGACCAAAAAATTTAATACACTATGTGTGTTATACCGCCAAAATCGAAATTCGAGTCCAACCCAGTAGGCATGGTCCTTCCGCAAGTCGGAATAGATTTACCATGAAATATTCGGGTTAATGAGAAAGTTGAGGATTCTTAGGAGGGTCAATTTTGATGACAGGCAGTGGAATGCGGAGGCGCAATTGTTGATCAAGATAGACTTCAATATGGTAGACGCCGAAGCGTTGGAATTGAAGTTTTCCCAAAAAATGAATATTCGTAGCGGTAGCGTGCATGTGTTGGAGAGAAAATTTGATCGATGTTTCAGCGATTGATTTTTCTTCTTCAGCATCAATAACGACAATGCGTTCCGTGAAAGTCCCAGAGCCACCGCACCAGCGAGTCCAAAAACAGAGTTTGAAAAAGCCGATGGGGACGGTTGGCGCTGGAATGGCTCCAAGAACGCCTACCAACGTTTGTTGACCGCTCATTTCAGGGCGCACATCTTCGCAAAGAACGGCTGCTTGGAGGTCAGGTAAAATGGTCTCAGGGTTCATGCAAGCAGGCTACAGGTTGCAGATTGCAGGTTACAGCAAAAAATAGTTGAGGAAAAAAATGAGGCTAGATGCGATAAGACAGTAGATCCCAAAATATTTCCAGCGTCCCCCTTCGAGCCAGCGTGAAAGCCAACGCAAAGCGAGGAGCCCTGCAAAAAAACTGAAAACCATGCCAACTAAAGTTTGAAAAAAGAGATGATGCAATGGGCCGTCACTGCTCAAAACATGGGCATGAACGAGCCGATGCATTTCTTTTGCAATCACGATAGGAGTGAGCACAACAGCAAGAGCAAAACTAAATTCCTCAATCTTTTTTTTCGGAAGCCCAAAAAGAAGGCCGGCTGAAATCGTAGAACCTGAGCGAGAGAAACCGCGGAACGGAAGGCAGAGGCCTTGAACTAGTCCGATTCCAAGAGCTTGTTTGGAAGAGAGAGAAGAGGAAGATGTTACTCTTCCTTCTCGATTTCCTGCGTAAATCATGAAGAAGCCAACGATCGCAAGAGCTGTCGCAATGAGTGGAAGATTTGAAAAAAGCATTTCGACTTCGGCGTGAGGCGTGCCGCGTAAGAAAACTTTTTCGATGATGATTTTTAATCCCAGGCCCACAACGCCCGTGCAAATCGTTGCTAAGAAAACTTGCTTGATGAAAGACCAAGACGTTTGCCACGACGAAAAATAATCACGTCTCCATCCGTTCCAGAAATAAACAATCACCGCAAACATGGTGCCCGTGTGCAACATGACCAGGAGCAACGTCATCGCGGGAGCCGAAGGATCAAGTCCCATCAGTTTTTCAGCAACGATCACGTGTGCAGAACTTGAGACGGGAAGGAGCTCGCAAGCTCCTTGGATGATGGCGAGGAAGAGGATTTGGAAGTAGCTTAGCATGAGCAGCAGGTTACAGGTTACAGGTTACAGGTTACAGGAAAAAATTTATTGTCTTGAATCCTTGAAAAAACAGATTCATTTTTTGCTGTTTATTTGATGATTGCTAGCACAATAGAAATTTAGAATTTTACAGTCTATTTTCTATAACCTGCAACCTATAACCTGTAACCTGTTTCCATGATTTACCTCGACCACAACGCCACGACACCCTTATGCCAAGAGGCGTGGGAGGCGATGCTTCCTTGGTTAAAGCCGGGTGAAGGTGGTTATGGCAATCCTTCTAGTATTCATGGTTTAGGCCGTCGTGCTCGAGCTGCGATCGATGAGGCTCGTGATCAGTGGGCGTGTTGGTTGGGAGCAAAATCTCATGAAATTATTTTTACTGGTGGAGGAACGGAGAGTGATAATCTTGCCATTGTGGGATTGGCTCGGCGACATCGTAGTCGAGGACATCATCTCATTACAGCCGCTACGGAACATCATGCGGTCTTACATGCGATGGAATTTTTGCAAAAGCAAGAAGGCTTTGAGGTGACTTACTTGCCAGTCGATTGCGACGGGATTGTAGATCCTGAGCAGCTTCACGAGGTATTGCGTCCCGAGACGATTTTAGTTTCGATCATGCAAGCCAATAACGAAACGGGAACGATTCAACCGATCAAAGAATTAGCAACGCTTTGTCGTGAACGAAATGTTTTTTTTCATACCGATGCTGTGCAAAGCTTCGGAAAAATCCGATCGTTGCCCTGTGAGCTTAATATCGATGCTTGGTCAATTGCAGCGCACAAATTTTATGGACCGAAAGGAGTTGGGCTCCTCTGGCTGCGATCGGGTGTTTCAATTCAAAGTATTTTGTACGGCGGAGCTCAAGAAACGGAAAGACGGCCCGGAACGGAAGATGTCGCTTCCATTGTTGGGATGACAGCTGCAGCTGCTGTAGCGCTACGAGAGTTAGAATGTGGAGATGAAAGTGCACGCCAGCAAAGGTTGAGAGAAGAACTTTGGATGGGCATTCAAAAAATTTATCCGCGAGCCACGCGGCACGGTTCTCCAGAGACAACACTTTTTAATACGCTCAATGTCAGTTTTCCAGGATGTGATGGGGAGACGCTCTTGATGGCTCTGGACCTTGAAGGAGTCTGCCTCTCGAGCGGTTCTGCTTGCATGGTAGGCTCGATTCAAGCTTCTCACGTGCTCCGCGCGATGGGTGTTAGTGAAGAAGAGGCTCGTACAGCCGTGCGCTTTTCGTTGGGGCGTGGGACGACGCGCAAAGAGGTTGAAAAGACCCTAGTCTCACTCGAAGGCGTTCTTGTGAGGCAAAGAAGAGGATAGCTCAATACAAAAATCCAAACAACCAGAGTGGCACTCGGTTGCCTGAACCAACAGGAAGATCATCGAGGGCTAAAAAAGAATTCTTTTTTCCCATGATTTGCTGATGCCCTTTGGATTGGCCTCCCACCTCGATGAGAAAGGTATCATCAATAAGAAAATCACCACGCTCTGCGGCTCTGATTTCGTGTTGAGTAGAAATGGTTCGGCAAAAAAATGTTTCTCGGAGTGTTCCGTGGTTGGTGCGATCTTTTGAGGAGAGTGCGAGATGTTGATTGGGATCTCCAAGGTAAATTTTATCGGGTTTTTCCATGGCCCTCAGTTTTTTTCCATGTCGATGCAAAGTCATGATGAGCTCTGCATCTTCAAGATACTGCAAATATTCTTTGAGAGTGCGGTCATCGGCGATATGAAGTAGTTTTCTTAATCGTGTTAGATCGGGTGTGAAGGGAACTGACTCCGAAATGGCAGCGAGCAATCTTTTGAGACGTGCAACGCTAGTTCCCGTGAGGCTTGGATACAACGCTAAAAGATCGCTTTCAAGGGTTGTGTGCATGCCTTGCTGCAACGTCATTTGAAAAGTTAGGAGGTCTTTGTAATTTTGAGAATAGGGATAATATCCAGAGGCGAGGTAGCGTTGAAATTCACGCAAGATCATTTTCTTTTTTGATGTCAGTTTTTTCACAATGGCAGGAGTTTCTTTCTCGTGATGGCGGAGAATTTGTTTCAACGAAAGCGATGCAAGTTTTATCCCCAATCTTAATTCCAAGAATTCTCGAAAAGAGAATCCTGCTAATTTTTTTACAATAGCTCGCCGACTAAGATCATGGGTGCCGCGATGAAGATGAAGCATCGAACTTCCTGAGATAATCAAACGAAGATTAGGAAAAGTATCAACAATGCTTTTTAAATCGCGAGACCATTTTGGGTATTTATGAACCTCATCAAAACAAAGTAATGTTCCGCCGTGATGAACAAAGTTGCGGGCAAGCTCATAGAGCGACGTTTTCTCAACAAGAAAATGATCGGCTGGTAAGTAAAGAGATTTTTCAGATTCTTCGTAGTTGGGATCGTTGGCAACAAGATGCTGAACAATACAGGTTGTTTTTCCAACGCCGCGAGAGCCTGTGAGAATGGTGCAACGTGCTGAAAAAGGATTTTGCTCCATCAAATAACGCTGATAGGGACGATGAAGTTGCTGAATAAGGAAACGGCTGAGCTCAAACAATTCAGGATTGATCATGAAGGAAATATGGAATGCATTCCATGAAGAATCAAGCTAAATATGGAATGCATTCCATATTTACAAAACTCCCACTTTCTTCAACTTCGCTTCCACATGTTGAAAATGGCGTTCGGGAGCGCAGATTTTTTCGAGTTCGTCAGGGGAGAGGTGTTTCGCGATTTCAGGTTCTTCGCGGAGTGAGGTGGCAAAAGGAATGCCCTCTTTCCAAGTGCGCATGGCAGCTCGTTGAACCGCTTCGTAGGCTGTTTTACGGGCGAGCCCACGATCAGTGAGTTCTAACAAGACGGCTTGACTTCCATAAAGACCACGTGTGATTTCCATGTTGCGTGCCATGTTTTCTGGGTAGACATGCATGCCATCGACGAGTTTCGTGAGGAGATGGAGCATATAATCGAGGAGCGTGCAAGAATCAGGGAGAATGATTCGCTCGACGCTGCTATGGCTGATGTCGCGCTCATGCCAGAGGGCTACATTTTCCATCGCTGCTTGGGCATTGCCACGCAAGACACGTGCTAAGCCGCAGAGGCGCTCGCCGGTGATCGGGTTGCGTTTGTGAGGCATCGCGGAACTTCCTTTTTGGCCTTCGTGAAAATGTTCTTCCATTTCGAGAACTTCTGTCCGTTGCAAATGGCGAAATTCCGTTGCCCAGCGATCAATGCTGCAGCCGACAAGTGCCAGCGTGGTGACAAATTCAGCGTGGCGGTCGCGTTGAAGAATTTGTGTGGAAAGGGCAGAAGGTTGTAGTCCTAATTTTTCACAAACATAAGCTTCAACTCTTGGATCAAGGTGGGCATTGGTTCCGACGGCGCCGCTCAGTTTTCCGACAGCAACGCGATGGCGTGTTTGTTGGAGGCGTTCGATGGAGCGACTAAATTCATCATACATAAGGCCGAGCTTGAGACCAAAAGTGATTGGTTCTGCATGAATCCCGTGACTGCGGCCGATCATTGGGGTAAGTTGATATTTCTTGGCTTGCGCAGCGATAGTTTTTTGAAGTTCTTTCAAATCGTGAAGGAGCAGATCGATCGATGCTGTCATTTGAACCGCAAGAGTCGTGTCGAGCAAATCGGAAGAGGTAAGTCCGCGATGGATCCACCGGGCCGGTTCGCCAACATGGTTAGCGACTTCTTCCAAAAAGGCGATGACGTCATGGTTGGTTCGTTTTTCAATTTCTTTGACAGCTTCGAGAGAAAAAGTTCCTCGCTCGCGGATGGCCTTGGCATCGGCCTTGGGCATGATTCCAATTTCTGCCATCGCTTCGCAGGCGAGTGTCTCGATCTCGAGCCAAATTTCACACTTGCGCTGCTCCGACCAGAGCGCGCGCATTTCGGGTAAGCTGTAACGTTGAATCATCGCAGAATTATCTTCTAATCAGAGATGCGAGAAAAGCGTTTTATAAAAATAATAAAAAAAATTTCGTGATTGCCTTCGATAGGACAGTCACCTTGAATATTTCGTTTTTAATAAACGATCCTCAGATCAGCTATGAAACTTAGAATTATTTTATTAACGGTTTCTTTTTTTGCTAGCACTGTAACAGGATTTTCGATGTTACAAAGAGGCTGGGGAGGTGAAAATCAAGAATTAAGGAATGACTATGGCTCTGTTGGAACAGGAGACAAAGCAGGAAGGCGAATACAAAGGGATGATCGCAATTTAGCAATGCTACCAAGAGCTGTCGATGGCACAGTCAGCAAGAGGAGAGAAGAAGAATTAACAATTGATTCTTCCCCAGCGATACTAACTCAAAAAATTCAAGAAGCTCAGGGGATAGCCGCAAAATGGAAGGCTCACATCGAGCAAAAAGGTGATCTTAATTGGGACGAAAAAGAGATCAGTCTCATCTTACAAGAAGCAACGAATGATATAAAATATTGGGATGCTCACAAAAACAAGATTCTTTCATGGTTTCCTACGGATGGCTCAGAAGAAATAAAAGAAGTAGACGTGAAGAAGCGTCAATCATTTTTAAGATTGTCTACAGCGGCTAGCGAGGCTATAGCAGAGGCCCAAGCGGTGGTTGAATTTTACCTGAACTCACTAGATGCACTTAAAACTCAGCAGTCTCTGTCTGCGCTGAGTTCTCGACTTTCTGGAGGCTCTCGTCGAGTCTATACAGGCAATGTCGTAAGGATAACGAGACAGCTAGAAAACTCAAAACCTCTTCAGGGAGCATCTTCAGAAACGATGAATCCATTAAATAATCCGAGTAATTACAGTGTCTCACAGCAAGGAGAAATTGATGGTTTTACACTTGCCAGCATCAAGCGTCCTAGCCCAGAAGAGCCTCTCACAAGTAAGAGTCTAACCGATGTTTTAGAGACATGGGTTGGTAATGCTGAAATTAGATATGATAAAAGTACCGGCGAATATAAAAGTTATTGTTCTCAACCAACGAGCTTCTTGGAAACTGTGAGGCGCATGGCAGGGAGAAGTCAGCAAGAACGGGATCAGCATCGAGATGCTATTGAAAAAATTGCTCAAGGGCTCGGAATCGATCGTGCTGAAGTTTTTAAAAATGATTGGAGTGTTCGTGTTAAGAATACGTTAGGAGAGCCCCTCACTCCTAAATTAATAAAGAGCATTCAAAGAGGAATAGAGCAGGGCCTCGCAGTTCAAAGAGAGAGGAAAAATATAGTTTTAGAGCATCGTCGTGAGACTGCTCGTTTTGTTGAAAGAGTTGGTGAACTGTGGCAGCGACTATGGACACGTAACAGTCACCCTCAGTATTCCACAATTTCAGACAATTGATCTGAAACAATAAGCGGTTTTTTCTCCGCCAGATTTAGGGTGTGAAATATTTTATTATTTTTCGATAAAAAAGCTCTTCATCTATGCAAAGATGGGCTCCCAGTCTGCCAAAATAAATTATAGTGTATTAAATTGAAAAGGGCACGCGATAAGCTTGCTCTTTTTCCTTAGAACTGCGTTCTCAGATCTCACGTTATCTTGCGATAGCGCTTCGATCTTCGGCCTTGTTCTAAGAAAAAATTTCAGCGCTTCTAACATGCCCTTTTCAATTTAATACACTATAATAGGCTGACAGCAGCCAAGCACCGAAAAACCAGATGAGTATTTTCGGAGAGAGTCTGGATTAACAGCGATGCGGTAATGCGCGATGTTAGCTTTTTCAAGACACCCTCTTAAAGTAGGATCGGTTCCGCGGCGTCGATAGGAGCTCCTCCATTTTGATGAAGCCAAATTTCAAACGCCATAGCCCCTTGAAGTCGTGTCATAGCAGAACCATCGGCTGAACGAGCTCCAGCTTGGCTTGCAGCTTGCATGAGAGGAGTTGGCTTAGTAGAAGAAATAATATCATAAGCATAGTGCCTCGATTGGAAAAATTTTGAGGGAATCAATGAAGGAGCTTCTTGGCCAAGAAATCCAAGGGGTGTTGCATTGACGATGAGATCGACTTGAGACATGGCACGCTTGAGAGAAGCTTCATCAAGTCCAACCGCTTCGACAAGAAGATCTGGTCTGATTTGCAAGAGTTGTTGCACTTGTTGATCAAGGATAGTTGGCGTGCGCGATGATAAAAAAAGTTGGCGACAGTCTTCCATCGCCGATTGCATCGCGAGCGCACGACCGGCTCCACCAGTGGCTCCGAGAATGAGAAGGGAACGGCCTTTGAGAGAAAAATTCCATTCTTCTTCCAGTGCTGCAACAAAACCAGGGCCATCGGTGTTATGACCAATTTTTTTTTCGTCACGAATCACCACTGTATTGATCGCTCCGAGTAGGCGTGCGTGATCGGTGATTTCATCAACGAGCGCAACCGCTGCTTGTTTATGAGGCATCGTCACATTAAATCCGAGGAAATGATTTTTTTGAAGAAGATCAAAAGCCCGCGGTAACTCAGCCGGGTGAACATCGATCGCGATATAGCGCCAAGGAAGACTTTGCTTTTTAATCCGTTCGTTGTGAATTTCTGGTGACCTGGATTGAGCCACTGGAGTTCCTATGAGGGCGAGGCGTGCTGGAGGCTGAAGCTGATACAACGATGACATTGGATCATCGAGGTCAGCGAAAGAGTAAAATAGGCTGTAGGCCATAGGCTATAGATCAAAGTAAGGACTTCGTCAAAAATAAAAAAACAACTACTCATCAAAACCTATCAATTTGAATGAATATTCCATTTTCAAGGTGTTTTAAACCTACAGCCTACAGTCTATTTCTTAGCCGCTTCACCGTCTTATCTCGACCTAAAATTTCAAACATCTCGTAGAGTCCAGCTCCCACAGAGCGGCCGCTGACAGCCACGCGAGCAGGGTGGATGAGTTCGCCTGTCTTGACGCCGATTGTAGCTGCGGTTTCCTTGAGGCAAGCTTCGATCGTTGGTGCTGTCCATTGATTGCAGGCACTAAATGAAGCTGCGAGAGCTTTCAAACGATCGGCTGCACCAGGAACACGAAGACTTTTTTCAACAGCTGCTTCATCGAATGGAAAATCATCGGTGAAGAAGCAGCGAATCCATTCAGGAAGATCGTGTAACATTTTGACTTTCGGTTTCACGATGGAGAGAACTTTTTCCATGTACTCCCAATTACCGCAATCAATTCCAGCTTTTTCTAAAACAGGAAGAGCAAGTTCTGCATAGCGTCCTAAATCCATGTGGAGTAAATATTGACCATTCATCCAAAAACATTTGTCTTTATCGAACGAAGCGCTGCGACGATTGATTTGGGGAAGATCAAAAAGTTGGATGATCTCTTGAATGTCGAGGATCTCGCGGTTATCTTTGGGGGACCAGCCCAGCAGGCAGAGGTAGTTGCGAAGGGCCTCGGGAGCATATCCTGCCTCGGGATAAGTTCCGACACTCGCTCCTTCATCACGCTTGCTCATCTTGCTTCCATCACGATTAAGGATGAGGGGCATGTGAGCAAATTGAGGAGGCTCTGCGCCGAGAGCGCGATAGAGTTCGATGTGTTTTGGCGTGTTAGAGAGATGATCTTCGCCGCGAATGACGTGAGTGATTTTCATCGTGATGTCATCGACGACATTCACAAAATGAAAAATCCACGAACCATCAGGGCGACGTAGCGTCATGTCAGGATGCGTTCCTGGATTGGTGAGATCGAATTCAATGTTGCCGCAGATCAAATCTTTAACGAGGACCTTTTCGCGAGGAGAGCGAAAGCGGATGGCACCTTGATCTTCGTAGAGATGTCCTGATTTTTCGAGACGTGCAAGATATTCTTCGTAGATCGCATTGCGTTCACTTTGATAGTAAGGACCGTAAGAGCCTCCTTTTTGTGGCCCTTCATCCCAATCGATTCCTAACCAACGAAGGCCATTGAAAATAACTTCTTCCGCTTCGCGTGTATTGCGGTTGTGATCGGTATCTTCGATCCGAAGGACAAAAGTGCCGGCGTGCTTGCGAGCGTAGATCCAATTGAAAAGAGCCGTGCGAGCTCCTCCAACGTGGAGAAGGCCTGTAGGAGAGGGAGCGAAGCGGGTGCGAACTTGTTGAGACATGAGAAAAATAGGGTGAGAAAGGCCATTCAAGCGGTTTTAGCTTTTCAATGACATCTTTTTTTGATTATCGTCAGCAAATTTTACAAAAATGAATTTAAAAAAACAACACAATGAAACGGATGGTCCATGGCAGGCAGTTTTAGAACATTTTTTTCAACCTTTTATAGAGCTCTGTTTTCCTGAATGGGCTGAGCAGATCAATTGGAAAATTCCTTATAAAGTATTGAAAGGAGAGTTTCCTTCTCATCTTGGAAAACAGATTTGCGATATGCTTTTTGAAATTCAAATGAAAAATGGAGTGAAGCGGCTTATTCAACTTCATTTCGAAATTCAAGGGCAGAAGCAGGAAGATTTTTCTTTTCGGATGTTGAACTACAATATGACGATTTATAGAAAACATCGAAAGCCCGTGATCAGCACAGCTATTTTTTTAGATGATGATCCTGAGTGGAGGCCAAGTGCTTTTCAACAAGATGATCCTTTTACTGGGAAGCCTTACCATCTATTTTTGTTTAATACAGTGAAGATTGCTGGCTATAAAGGCAAAGAGGAGATCTTAAAAAAAGAAAAAAATATTTTTGCTTTAGTGATATTAGCGCAATTGGCCATTATGGAAGCCGGAGAAAATCAGGGGCTCAGAAAGAGACACAAATTAGCACTCGCCAAAAAACTCTTCAACAGCGGATACAGCAAGGAAGATGTTTCCAACTTGTATAAGTTTATTGATTGGCTTATAAGACTAGATTCAGAACATATGAAAACCTTCGAAAAAGAAATTGTGAATGTTGCTGGAAGAGAATCATGGATGGATTGGGATCCAGTCTATGTCAGTACTTTTGAGCAAGTCGGCATGATGAGAGGTATGGAAAAAGGGATGAAGCAAGGTATAGAAAAGGGCATAAAGAAGGGTATGGAGAAGGGTATGGAGAAGGGTATGGAGAAGGGTATTGAGAAGGGTATTGAGAAGGGTAAAGTTGAAGCTTTGAGATCAACTTTAGATAGACAGCTGAGACGTCGTTTTCCAACTGATGTCGCGGCAAAGCATCTGCATCTAATTCATGAAGCAAATTTTGAAACACTTTCGCAATGGGCTGATAACATCGTTGTTGCTAAAACACTAACTGACGTTTTTAAAAAATAAATTTCTATGACTCTCACCGAACAAATTGATCACGATCTTAAGGAAGCGATGAAGGCACGCGATGCTTTTAAGCTTGGAACATTACGCATGCTCAAGTCAGCGCTCAAGTATAGCTCGATCGAGCAAGGAGGAGCTTCTGCGACTCTTTCTGATGGAGAAGCTGTTGCGGTGATTCGCAAGCAGGTGAAACAGCGAGAAGATTCTGTCGCCAGTTTTGAACAAGGGGGACGTCCCGAGCTTGCTGAAAAAGAAAAATCAGAGATTGCTCTCCTCAAAGTTTATCTTCCACAAGGATTGTCAGAAGTCGAGCTCGAAGCGCTCGTGAAGGAAGCAATCGCTGAAGTCGGTGCGACCTCTAAAGCCCAAATGGGCGCCGTCATGAAAGCGGCGCAAGCAAAGGCTGCTGGCCGCGCTGATGGACGTCAGTTGAGTGCGATAGTGCAGCAGCTTTTGAGTTAATTCCAAATTTTATATTCATTAGTATTCCTCGATATGTTTCTCCCCATTATTTCTTTTCTCTTGTTGTTTGCTGGAAGTTTATTGTCCGCTCAAGATAAGGCCCTGCCTGATGATTCGTTGGATTCTCAACCTTTACTTGTAGAGGAATATGCGGCATGTCTTGAAAATACAGCAAGACTTTTTTCTGATTTTCATCGCCAATATCACCCTGATATGGGAGATCAGATTCTGTGTATAGAAAAAGAGGATGGGATTCATTATGAGCCTGTACTAGGTCAAGAAGGGGAATTGATGAGACACCTCCAACGACTTGATGCCATCCGCTATTGCAACTGGCGTGACGACGGAAATACAGAACATGGCTGCTATGAATTAGAAGGAGATGAAGTGATAGATATTTTTCATGGGAGATTTTCTATCGATGATGAAAAAAGCCGAGAAGGAATTTATTACATTGTTGCCAAAAAAGATGAGTTTCCTGAGATGCCTCTAATGATGTTGGGTCTCGACCGAAAGGGGAGTGAAGAAAAGAAAAACCTTGGAAACAATCAAGAAAAGCAGCGCGAGCGTCAAAGAGTCACTACACCAGCTTCAAGTTCTTCGCGGAGCAAAAAACAGGACAATAATCCACCGAGTGGGGGAGAGACCAATTCAGCCAATCCTCATGAAGAAACTCGCGAAGGAAATAGATTGCCGCAACGTTTTCCCCATTCTCCCCTCAGGGCGGAATTTGGTTCTATAGATCACATTAAAAATCTTTGGGAAAAGAGCAAAAATAAAGAACCCTACATGTCTATGTTTAGGAAGGCCGGCGTTAGTTCCTTGGAGGACTTACTCAACAACGAGGCTAAAAGAGCAATATGCATGCAGCTTTTTCAAAAAGAACTCTTCCGAAAAAATGGGATATTTGTTAGTGATCCCGTTGATGGTAGTGATTTAAATCTTAATAATCCTCACGATCAGTTTATATTACAACAAAGGTTAAAACTAGCAGGGAAATCAGCCGATTTCGAACGGACATGGATATTCAAAGAGATTGCGACAGAGATGGTAGAAGAGCTCTTCCAGAAAGCAGGTTCTCAAGGAGAAGAACTCTTACAAAAAATACAAATTTTTCAAGATGAGCAAGGTACTATTTTTACTTTTGTGGAGCCAGGAGTATTCGATTTTAACAAGAACAGGACACATGCAGCTATTCTGCAAAAGGCCTTGTTAAATTTTGCATCTAGAAATGGAATCAATGAAGATCTTGTTGAGCTGAACAAGAAAACGGCAAAATCAGAAGAAGCCTTCAAATCAGTTCAATTTTTACAAATATCACTGAATGCTCTAGAAAAACAAGGGTTCGATCTCAAGAATCTTAAAAATGTAAAAAAGCTTCTAGAAATACTAAATCAAAATGAAACAACTTCACTTTCAGCGACAGTAAACATCGAACTAGAGAGAGGTAGATCTCCTTCTTTAGATAATCTCTCCATTAAAAAGTTAGTTTTCTTAAAAGGAGAGCAACCTGAAACAGTTCTTTTGTATTGCCGTTTTCCCGAAAAATTTAATCCCTGGGAGAATCCAAATCATGATCCAGCGATCAAGAAGCTTGTTAAAGACTATGTCAAAGACCATCTTCTAAAGCCAGAAACTAAAAAAAGACTTTTTATCTTTGATGCTTCAGGAGAAGTAATTGAATATTCTATGCTGCCTCAAATGTCTTTTTTAGAAAAAGCTAGGACTGCTTTTAGGAACCGGCCTTTGTTCTCTCTTGCTTTTACTGGGGCTGTAGCTTTTGCTGGAAAAAGGGCATATGATCATGTTAATTCATACGCACCCTCGCTATCTCATCAAGGAGGACCAAAGGCATATTGTGACTCCTATCTAGGACAAAAATTAGCCCCTAATTCTAGAATAGAAAATCCGTCTTGGGTTAAATTTAGTGCTACACCAGAAACAGTGTGTAGGGAAATAGTTCAACAACCGAAAAAAAATCTTAAGTTTCTCTTTGAAGAACTCCATCAATGGGGTAGCTCAATCTTAGATCGTTTCGACCAACATGAAAGATCTGTTGTGAAAACATCTTATATTGCAAAGCAAATAAAAGAGGTCTCCGGAGTTTTTGCTGATTGTTATCAGCACTGGGGGTGTCCTCGTGCGGCATTTGAATCTGCAAAGCACACTTTTGATCAACAAAAGACGGCCATCTCGTTATTAAATACAAGAGTGGAGAGAGAACAACAATTCAATTCTTTGAACTATTCTTATTATTCCGGGCCTTCTGATTCAAAAACTTTAAAAAACCTTCAAAAAGAAACAACTTCTTTAACCTCTCTTCTTTCTAAGGAAAAAGGCCTTGCTGATAAGGCTCAGAAGTTTAAAGATCCAGATTCACAAAAACAGCTTTTTAGTAAGAAACAAAAAGATGTCTTTAAAAAATACTATCAAGCTGAAAAAGAGATCTTAGAAGGATTTGAGCGTCAGCTTGCTGAAAAGTTCAACCAGAGCTTAGAAAAGATAGCACAGAAAACTTCGGAGTTTTGAAGAAATGGGAGATAGACCCAAGAAGTGTCATTTTTTAATTTATTCCTCATGGATATCGATTTCCTGTTGTAAAAGATATTAAAACCTTACAAATTCTGTCTTCTGTTTTCTAAGACATCGCTTTTATTCCTGTGATTTTTTTTCTTCCAAAAACAGCAGCCATCATTCTTGCAGCAGGATCGAGTCAGCGGTTTGGTGAAGATAAACTAATGGTATTAGTGGAAGGTCGGCCGCTTGTTAGTTACTCGTTAGAGACATTCACTTCGATTTCTTCCATTCAAGAAATTATTCTTGTGGTTGCTTCTGATCGCGAAGATTTCTTTCGTCGATTTCTGAAAGAAAAAAAAGATGCTGAATTAAAAAAAATTAAGATCGTTTTTGGTGGAGTAACTCGTCATGAGTCCGTTCGATCTGGCTTATTAGCTCTTTCCAGCGATATCGAATGGGTTGTGATTCATGATGGCGCAAGGCCCTTAGTCTCTCCATCGATGATTCAACTCTGCTTGCAAAAAGCTCAAGAATATGGAGCTGCCTCTTTAGCGGTGCCTGTAACAGAGACGCTCCATCGAGCAGACGAACAAAATGTCGCAGAGGCAACTATCGATCGCACGCATCTTTGGTCAATGCAAACACCTCAGGTCTTTCGCAAGGATGATCTCATAAGCCTTCTAGCTCTTAAAGAAAGTAAAAATTTTACCGATGAAGTTTCTGCTTTGCTCGAGCATGGGAAAAAAATTTACCTCGTCGAAAATCGCGAACCTAATTTAAAAGTGACCTATCCACTCGATCTCAAGTTGGTTGAGGCATTGTTATCGAAAGTAAATTTTGGTGAGTGAAAGTTTGATTCTTAACAAGCCTCTTTAACCCGGATATTTCATGGCTCTCACAGCGAAGCGAAGGAAAAAGCTGATGAGACAAGGCGGAGGCAGGATTTTGATCAGGGCTGTATGAGTACATACGCTCTGATCAAAATTCAACGACAACGCAGTATTCATCGGCTTTGGCCAAGCTGCAGACTGAGAGGCATGAAATATCCGGGTTAAAGCCAAAATTTGACATCCTTTTTGTAAATTCGGGCCGAAAGGGTGAGAAATTGGAAGAAACTTTACAGAGAAGAATTGAATAAGCTCTGTCGCAGTGATAGATCATGTATTGTTGTAATTTCTTTATAAAAAAAATAATGTAACAAAAAACAGATTTTTCAAAATGCTGTTTTTGAGAGGTATCATCTATGCCGGGCGCTTTAACACGAGCTTTAAAGGGCAAATGTGAGCGTTTCTTGTTGGGGAGCTTTTAACTAATGCTATGGCACCAAAATTAACAAATTACGGAACCGACCCCTTTTCCCCCTTTTCCGACCCGGTAGTGCAACAATTCGTCTGTAAATTGGTTTCCTCAGGTCTTTTTGATTTCAGTACTTCTGTCTCTTATTAGAGGTGGAGTTGTCAGATAACTGGAGGTAGGCATGAA
>VHCR01000006.1 GCA_016871655.1 Verrucomicrobiota bacterium | reverse complement strand
GCGATTTCAACCGCTGTTGCTGCTAGCTGGAATTATCGCTACGATCGGTTGTTATCATGCTGTACGCCTCTTTCATAGCTGGAATGAGGCATTTGAGCTAGCAGGAAACTCTTATGCGGCTTCCGGACATTTTTTTCATGAGCTTTATCGCTATAGCGATTGGCTTCTTACCATGCCGTTGCTCTTGGCTGAGATCGTTTTAGTTCTGGGGTTACCTCAAGAAAAAGCAGCCTCGCTCCTTAAACGGCTCATCGGTGCTGCAGTAGTCTCCATTTTTTTTACTTATCTCAATGCCAGCAATCTTGGAGAACATGGGACTTTAGTAAGTTGGGTTTATTGGATTCTTGGACTCCTGCCGTTCCTCTATCTGGCACGAATTCTTCTGAGAGAGCTTTCTCTCGTAGCTCGAGCGCAAGATCCGTTCGAAAAACAATGCTTTTTGAAAGCGCGGAATCTTTTTCTTTTGTCGTGGGCATTTTATCCGCTGGCAACTTTTGTAGCCCTCTGTAGCCACGGTTTTGGAGAACAGGGGCTCATCATTTTTCTAGTCGTGGCTAGCATTGCCGACTTCCTTTCCAAATGCGGCGTGAGTTTTTATGTTTACCGCATGTGTTCCTTCGCAACAGTTGAAGTTGAAAGTTGAAGTTTAAGTTAAGACTCGCCTTCGGCGAAAAAGTAAGAAGTCCTTTTTATTCGCGAAGCGCACGAAACTTAAACTTAAACTTCCACCGGGTCCCCAAACTCAATCTGCAAATGTCTCGCGAGGCCGATCAATTCGGGAGAGGGATGTTTTTTATGACCGATGACTTTGTCAAAATCGACAAGTGTTACGTGGCTGCGTGACAAAGCCGTCATTGAGCCGCTTTCTCCTTGCAGCAAGCCCATCACAGCGAGCTCTCCAAATCGCGCAGCCAAGATACGATCGAAGTGTGTTGGGCCACCGCCACGTTGGACGTGCCCGAGAACAGTCTTCCTGATTTCTTGATCAAATGCCCCTTTTTCTTGTTCTAGCATTCGTGCGATGAAGGTATCGGCATCACAAACTCCTTCAGCAAGAACGATGATCGAGTTGTCCCTCATTTGCTGATATCGCGACTTCAAGAGTTGCACGATGCGAGGCATGTTGTAAGCAAACTCAGGAATGACGGCTACTTCAGCTCCGCAGCTGATCGCTGTCGTGAGAGCAAGATAGCCAGAGTTGCGCCCCATGACTTCAATCAAAAAACAGCGACGATGGGAGCGGGCCGTATCGCGGATACGATCGATCAATTGCATGATCGTGTTGCCGGCTGTGTCAGCACCAATCGCCATTTCGGTTCCCACCATATCGTTATCGATGCTAGCTGGAATGCCAATGACCGGAAATCCGCGACGATGAATTTCGCGAGCGCCTGTGAGAGAGCCATCACCGCCGATGACGACTAATCCTTGAATTCCGAGTTTGCGGAGTTGTTGTGTTGCTTCATCAATGCCTGCCGGATCGTAGAAGCGTTGGCAGCGACTCGATTGCAAGATTGTTCCCCCACGATCAATCATTCCAGAGAGGATGCGCGCAGAGAGCTCATCGATACTCCCAGCAAAAATACCATCGTATCCATTGTTGATTCCAAAAATTTTGCAACCACTTTCAAGCGCTGTGCGAACGACAGCGCGGATGGCAGGATTCATGCCGGGGGCGTCTCCTCCCGAAGTTAAGACGGCAATATTTCTAAGCATAGGAAGAGAGTTTACGCTAAAAGAATCTTTTTTAAAGTTCTTATTGAATTCTGGAGTTAAGAGGGAGAAACTAATGAATTACACTTTCCTGAAACTTTTCTCAAAATTTCACTTTCTCTCATAGTGAATTGCTCCCTTAAAAAAACTACAATAGTAGGATTGGCCATCATTTCTTTTATAGTGGCTATGGCTCATGGAGCAGATCCTCTGAATCTCAACGAGGGCAAATCTCTTCGTACTACTGAGGGTGGAGCAGGGATCTCCGAGATTGATCAGACTCAGCAAGAGCTTAATAACAGCAATCAAACTGATGTTGTATCGCCTTACAAAACACCAGGCCCGATTCCTCGGTTAATCGATGGAGAGCAAAAAATAACACAGCTCTTTTCTCAAGAACGAAATCTCCTAGATCAACATGGGGTTGATTTTTTTCTGAGCTACACCTCCGATATCGCTGGCAATCCCGTTGGTGGAGTGAATCCTAACGGTTTTACCTACGCGGATTTTTTCTATCTAGGAGGTACTTTTAAAACTCAGGAACTTTTCGGATGGCCGCCTGGAGGAATGTTTTCCATGAGTGTGGCACAAGTGAATGGTAATAGCCTTTCTCAAAAAAATATTGGCAACCAATTTGCCGTGCAGGAAATTTATGTCGGGCAAACATTTTATTGGTACCAACTTTTTTATGAGCAACATTTTTGGGATAATCATGCTGTTTTTAAAATAGGACGGCTTTCGACAGGAAATGATTTTGCCATCTCACCGCTTTATTATTTCTATATGAATGGTGGTATCGATGGATCTCCTCAAGCCCTTCTCATCAATGAAGGAGTTTCTTACTATGCCACGGCAACGTGGGGGAGTCTGCTGAAGGCACACCTATCGCGGTCAACAGTTGCCAAAATTGGTATTTATCAAGTAACACCAGGGAGCGAGAATGGCCTAACTTGGAATATTTATCCCAATGATGGAGCCTTGTTGATGGGGCAATTCAGCTGGAATCCTGAGTTTACATTTGATGGAACGGCATCAGGGCAGCAGCAGAGCGATAATGAGGATGATGAAGATTTTCGTTCGGTGACAACAAAAAATCCTGTCGCTCCGATTTCAACAAAGGGATTTAAAGGGCACTACTGGATGGGAGGCTACTATTCGACGAGCTGCCATAATGAAGCGTTGAACATGAGTCAGCAACCAAACTCTTATGGATTGTATTGGCATGCAGATCAAACCGTCTATCGTCCTGACCCAAACAATGACACAGGCCTGGTTCTTTGGACGGTCTTCACTCTTTCTCCCCAACAAAATATTGCTTTCATGCCGTTCCAAGTTAATGGAGGTGCCGTTTACACAGGTTTGATTCCTGGGCGAAAAGCCGACGCTACGATTTTTGGAGTGGCCTACGGAAATTATAGCCCGAATTTTGCTTCCATGCAGAGCGAGGAGGGAGGAGGCTTTCCGACATATGAATTGGTTTATGAAGCAGGATATCGGATTTGCTTAACTCAAACAGCCTACATTCAACCTGACATTCAATGGGTCATCAATCCGGGCGGCACAGGAACGATTCCGAATGCCCTGGTGATAGGTGCGCAGATGGGAATTACGTTCTAGTTTGTTTCAAAATGGTAATCGTTCAGGAGTCTGGCCAAGAGCAAGCTTCTTCAAGCTGCTTTGTATCAGTTGAAGTTGAAAGTTGAAGTTGAAGTTGAAGTTAAGACTCGCCTCCGGCGAAAAAGTAAAATTTTTATTCGCAAAGCGCACGAAACTTCAACTTCAACTTTTAACTTCAACTATCACCAAATACTAAGAGTGTTTCGTAGTTCAAAACCAGCTTGCTGAACGAATGCTCAAAATGTTCGTCCTAATGCCTCACTAACCGTTCAGGTTAGCCACGGCCTTATTACAACCATTTTTAAATCAAACTCCTTACGCAACCTTTCTCATTTTCATTCACGTTGTTAGGATTATCGAAATAGGGAATTTCGGCTGTTTATATTCACCCGTTACTCGTTACTTCGTCTGAAACACCAGAATTCATCAAGCTTCCAGAATCATAGCGCTAAAAGAGAGATGGCCTAGGACAGTCTAGCTGAGCACGTACGCAAAACTACTGCTCCGATTTTTTCTTTTTGTCATAGAAAAGAGGATTGGCGCTTCCTCCTCCTGAAGATTGACCTCCAATTGCTGCATTGCCTGCAGCGTGTGCTTTAACAGTGAGTGCCTTAGCCCCAACGGAATTATGACTATGCTCATTACCAATAACTGGATGACGGACATGGCCTCGTCCCGGTCCTGGAGGATTATTAGCCCCAGGCGCTATGGCTAGGGAGTTGGAAGAGAAGGCCAAGAGAGTAATCGTAGCAATCGCGATCGGTGTGATGATGAATCGGAGCATGGTTTTTTGTTTGAAGTGTGAGTCGGAGTTATCTGTTTACTGTGCTTGCTATGCAACTTGATATTGGCGATCAACTTTTAGTCTTTAAAAGCTTGAGCCTCGTCGTGAGCCCTCTTAATTAAGTTGCGCAAAGGAGTTATGACTGCTTTTTCGTTTACTATTCTTCTTCCTCTTACAAGGAGTGCATTGCCTGCCTTTGTATCCCCAGCTACTATTAACTTCGTGGCCTCTATATCCACAAGATCGCGGTGTAGAAGGTTTATTGTGTCTCGGATACGCTGAGCTATTGTTTCTATACTCTGACATTGAGCGGCTGCCTCTTTGCGACTACGTGCCCTAGAAAGTTTAACGACAGCGTTATTGATACGAGTAATATGAGCATTGACCCTGCTGTAAATTTTCCTTAGGGCAGCGTTCTGTTTCTGTTCTGCTGGAGTTGTTGCTGGATTAGCAGCAATATTTGTATCCAAACTAACAGCCCACGAGCTAACAGCGTCTGCGTCTAGTCCTAGTCTTTTTGAGGCAGCTGCGGTCGCGGCGGAAAGCTTAGTAACCGCGACTCCTTGAGGTTTATGATTATTAGCATCGCTATCATCTTGATAATTTGCGCGAACAGTTCCATGAACTGCATCAGTAGCGTTAGCAGTCACATTCTTACTGTGGCTACTAGTAGAAGTAGAAGATGAGTCTTTGACCGCATGAATAACAGGATGGCTGCCGTCAGGAGCTGACGCCGCTTCTGTTCGGATGGAAAGAGTCGTTAACGAGAGCGTGACAAGACTGCAGAGAGCGACGGTTTTCATGGAGATTAGGTTTTTGGAGTTGATGTGGATCTTTAAACAGCTGCAATCAAGATGCAATAGGAAAATTAAAAAAAGAATAAATATTTGAACGTTTTGATTTCTGAGGAGTCTATTACTTTAACAAGCAATCAACATTTTTTTTGCGAGCCACCGCAATCTGGTTTTTGGTTTTTCCAGGTTGAGTAACGGTGGCTCGCCTTTTTATTAACGGCTTCTGCTGTCTCTTTGCAGGCGATGATAGAAGAAGGAAATGGAAGAGAAATACAAAACAGTGTCACAGAGGACCCACGTCTGAGAACTGTTACAGTAGCAGATGGTGGTACCGGGTTTTCTAGTTCCCAGGCAAGAGAAAGCAATAATAGTTTAAAAGTAGAAGAGACAACACCTGGACAGCCAAAGAAAATTGAAACCTTAACTCCCGTAGAACAGCCTGAAAGGAGTCAACGGAGTTTGGCCTATGCTCAACACCTCATTCAAGAAGCATATCACGCAAGGGATCCTGATGCTCCCGCTTCGAGCAAGGCTGCGGCGCGCGTGAGACTGGCAAAAAGATGGGTTGATAGCATTTTGAATCCACCACCTCTTCCCGCGATTGATAGATGGCTCGGTAAGAAGGAGACACGTTATTCAGATGAGGAGATTGATTCAGCCAGGGTCGTTCAAGTCCGAGCGCTAGCCTTAGAGGCCGCCTTGCCTGCTTGGAAGGCCAGCACTGTTGCTCGAAAAGCGGCGCAATTAACTCGCGAACCAAAGGTTGAAGAAGAAGCACAAGCAGCAACTGATTGCTGGCCTTTCTGGAGAAAGGCTCCAGCGCCTCCTGTCGATCTTCATGCTGATGCGCTTAAAAAGGCGAAAACGGCTACGGCAGCATGGACCCAGGCTCAAACTGACTTTCGCAGTCAAAAAAAATCTCTGATTCCTGAGAATATTCAAAGAGATGAAGCTTCTGTTTCGGCAAGCGATTTAAGAACAAACCAAAGCAACAACAAACTTGCTGATGCCTGGGCTAATGCATTCCATCATTTGCATTATATGAACGCAGCCTCAGGCCTTAGCGTTGAGACCTTGCAGGCTCAACAAAAAGTGGAAGCAGCTCTTCAGGCTTATGAAGAGAGAAAGCAAGAGGATCCCAATGACGTGACAGATGCTATTAATGAGCTAGCAAAACGCTGTTCCGAATTGATTGAGTCTAAAAAAAGCGAAGCTCAACCACAATTTCAAGAAAATTGGGATGTGGAATCGAAGCAGTTGTCCTATGTCATAGCTGTCTATGAGGCCCAACTTGCGAGCACTCAATTTGATCATGCTTGGGATGCTTTTCAAACAACATCGACAGAACAAGATGGAGCCTCTACGGGCTCTTCTCAAGACTTATTGAAACAAGCAAAATCAGCAGGAGCAACAGCCCTCCAAAAATGGGATAAAGCCATCACTGCTAAATATAAAACCTTGCCTGAAGAGAGCCGTAAGCGAGTTTTTGAATCTCTTAATCCTCCATCGGCCGCAGACGAGCCTCTTACTGTTGCAACCGTGGCATTGAACTCAAAAGAAGAGGCGGCAAAGAAACGGATTCTTGAGTTTCAAGGAGAGCATGAAATTATCCAAAAGGCTTTGGATTCTTTGGTGAACGTAGCAGAAGGCATTTAAGAGTGTAGCCTGAATAAAAATTTGCATTGACGAAACGCACGTCATTGCAAAGAGAATAAAGAAATGAATCCCCTCCTTTTCCTTGGCCCTTTTTTGTTGGTTGTGAGCTTGAGTGCTCCGCTTGTTGCTGGATCTTTCGATCGAGGAGCAAGCAAAAAAGAAGATCCTCGTACTGCTAGCGAACAAGAAGAGCAAGGGCGAAGCCTTTCGGGGTGCCTTGATTGGGATGATTTGAGGCAAGATCCGCGACAAGCAACAGCGGATTCTTCCATCGCTGTCACGGCTGTTGATGAAAGTGTTATATCAACTCCGCAAAGCGCTTCTGTTACAGAACGCGACAAAGTTTTCGCTCTCCTTGGTGACGCTTTCCGACAAGCCTACGCACGGAGGGACGAGTATCATGCCGATTGGAATAAAGTGGATGAACTGATAAAGCAACTATTTCCAAAGGATATCGAAGAGCATATAAAGAAAAGATTTTCTATCAATTCGTCGGAAGCTAGTCGTGCCGCAGTCGATGAATTAGAATATGCTTTTTTTACAGTAACGCTTCCTGCAGTCCGTAAAGGTTCTGTTACTGCTGGATTACGAAGGCCTGATCATTTTCAGACAACCTCGATTATCGGAAAGGCCGAGGAGGAGCAACAAGCCTGGCAGAAAGCGAAGAAGGAGTTTGAAGAATATTGTGAGGAGCGCAAGCTTACGCCCATGGATAGCGCTGAGACGAGCATGCTGCAGGAGGATGAACAGGGATACAATGACTATATTCAAAAATTCGACTATCACATTGCGCGCTGCTCCATAGAAAGCCAACTCAATGGCCTTCATCACGACATCATGCAGAACATCATCCAAGCAAATGTCACTACGGCTGATTTTGAAACAAGGACTTTTCCTGCAGATACGATCATCTCTCACTATCAGCCTCTTTTAGCACTCATTTCAGAGGAAAAGAAATTTGCGCCACCAGCGGAGCAACGCAAATGGGAGCAGTTTGAGCAAGAGGCGGCAGCCCTCGTTCTCAACGATTCAACTCAAGTAGAAAGAATCAAACTTTGGAAAAATAGAAATCACGTCAACGCGATTCATAAAGAGGCTGAACGACTTCAGGAGCAAGCAGAACGAGCTGCAAGAGCAGCTACTCTTGAAATAGGAACTGCTTTTCTAAAAAGTGTGACCACCCAAGTGCAAGCAGCCCTCACAGCGTGGGAGCAAAGAAAAATCCAACTCGAAGCATTGCAGGGAAAAATTGAAATACAAAAAAAATCTTTGCCCTCATTAAACATCACATCGTTTTCTTCTCTTGTTGAGAAAGAAATTCAAGAAGCATTACAAGAAGCTGAACAAAAGAGGGCTCATTGGAACTCTATTCCTCCGCCAACAAGCAGCATGCAAGAAACTGATTTATCAAACGCTCTTACTCGGAGAGAGCAGCAACCTAATTCAGGCAACACATTTTTCTGGTGGCTACGGAATTGCTTTGAAGCAAGCGACGATGAATAGAAATAGGGGTCAGTTCCGGATAATGCATATTTTGGTGCCAGTTCATGATATCGCAAAAATAAAAAAACATTCGTTCAGATCCTTATACCACTTACTCCTGCGTCGTATAATCCAATTATTTATTGAAAGTGGTATTGCAGAAATTGGATCACGGATGCTTTTTTTTGGAGCGCTTGTAGCGAGAGGAATTCACCGGCACTGCTCGCGGAGCAAATTCTTGTCTTACCGCTAGTAGCAAATTAGCGCCACCAGAGAGGCCGGGTTGAAACTGATATCCTGTACCAAATTCCATCGGAGCTGCGAGGAGCGAGGTATGATAGGCATTGGCGAGATCGGCTTGATACTTGGTGCGGAACAATTCGATAGGGCCTTTGTAATCACCAAAAAGATAGAGCGTCCAATGAGTGTTATCAAAACAACGGAACGGAATGCCCGAGTCGTCTTGCAAAATGGCATTGCAATTTTGAAGGAGAAAGTTGCGCGTGCGAGAAAAATTTTCTTCGTACAGCAAATACGAGGCTGCTTTCAAGTAGGAGATCGCAGGCATGAATTGCTGAAGCCAGCGCAAAAAGGAACGACAACTTTCGTTTGACAAATCTTGCTGTGCATAGTAGAGGGTTTTTTCAGCGCCACTCGGAGCAACAAAGTCGATACGCAATCCAGGAGCTCCTCCGAGCGTGAGTCGCTCCACGCTGAGAATCCGATTTTCTGTAAGATTCAAGAAGGTTAAAAAAAGCGGTAAGACACCTTGAAAAGGACCGCTTGCAGTTTGAGAGCGCATTTCCTTGGTAATAAAAAAACCGAATTGCAGAGCGGTTTTCATGGCTTCTCGAAGCGAAGCAAGGGCAGACTGCAATTCCTCGGGAGAGAGTTGTTCCGGCGGAGTGACAGCACCAATCGATTCTTTTCCACACAGCAAATACGTTGAGGCAGCATCAGGGAAAAGAGCCAGAGGATTCAAAATATCAGGACCGCTAAAAAAATAACAAACAACCGAAGGGAGCGGAATGCGTGAGGGAAGCTCCTGAAGGCTCCATTCACGCATGGGAACAAACTGGCGTTGTTCATAGAGCGACCATAATTTTTGTAATGATGCTGCATGCTCTTGATAGATGTTGCTTCGTTGCAGGGGTGCAAGCGAAGAGTTTTCAGGAACATCTTTTCCCGCCAAAAATAAAGCATCCTCGTTATAGCCCGCAAAGATCGGTTTTACGGGGATTGCGCGCCGGATTTCCTGGGCGGATAAACTTGCAAGGAGAAAATAACTTAGAAGATAGAAGATGGAAGATGGAAGATGGGAGTGTAGTTTGTGCATAGGTTACTTTTTTAACCTCCCATCTTCCATCTTCCATCTCCTATCTTCTTCTTAAGAAAATCGGATGTAGCGCCAAACCAAAAAGAATCACGCCGATTCCAATAGCCGATTCGAACGGATTCGTCATGATGGTGTAGCCAAGGGCAAGCAGGCTGACGCCGATGAAAATAATGGAAGGGAGCGGATAAAGCGGACAACGAAAAATTTCTTGCGATTCTTCAGGCGCGGCCATCTTTTTTTTGCGGAGCACCGAAACGCCCAGGACCGTCAAGATTTGACAACAAATGAGCGTGAACTGTGAGCTCACCAAAACAATTTTGAATGATGAAGTCAAAAGCAGCAAGACTACCAAAACATATTGCAGCAGCATTGCCCGTACGGGAACATTGCTGGTAGAGAGTTGATCAAAACAAGTCAAAGCAGGAAGATCTTTTCCCATCATCTGAGTGATGCGCGGGCCAACCCAGATCATGCCACTCACGCCGGCCATCAGCCCAATCGCAATCAGAGCAGCCATCACGTTGCCTCCGTGCGCACCAAGCAAATGAGTTGCTACCACGTGACCAATGTCGATCACGCCGCGGAGCTCTTCATTCGGTGCAGACATCAAAAAAATCGCATTCATCGAAAGATAAATTAACGTCGCTAAGAGTGTTCCTATGATGAGCGAACGTCCCACGGTTTTGCGAGAGGAACTCACATCATCAGCAATGTAGGTTGCAGCGCTCCAACCGGCATAAGCGTAGTAGCAAAAAAGCAACGTCACCCCAGCATTGGGGGAAAAGAGTTCTTTGAATGAATCTGCCGTTGGAAGAAAAATTGCTGGTGATTGTGTTGCATAGCGAAAGCCAAAAAAAATGATGATGCCAATGAGAAGAAACTTAAGCGCTGTGATGGCATCTTGAAACCCGGCGCTGAATCCCAATTTGATTAAGTGCGTTCCGGTGATGAGCGTCACTAAAGCAATCGCGATAAGCGTGGGATGAACGGAAGGAAAAATTCCCGAAACATATTTTGCAAAAGCCATGCTAGCCAATGCCGTGGGTGCAATCATCCCGCCATATTGCGTCATGATTCCCCCCATCGTTCCCAATGCTGGATGGTAAACGCGAGAGAGGTAGTAGTACTCGCCGCCGGAATGAGGCATCAATGAGGAAAGCTCCGCATAAGCCAGTGCACCGCAGAGCGCGCAGATACCGCCAACGAGCCAGAGCGCTAAGATCGCGAAGTTGCTGGAGATAGAGAGTAACTGCAGTCCGAGATTTGTAAAAATCCCATTACCAACAACAATAGCGAGCACAAGGAAAACGCAAGTGACTAAGCCGACTTTGCGTGCAGAAGGAGGTACAGCAGACATAAAAAATTTCAGTCAAAGGAATGCATTAAAAGCTAGAGAATGTGGGAGAGCTTTGTCAAGGAGGTCATGAAGAGGATATTTGTTCAGTACAAAATTAACCCGTATATTTCATGCCTCTCAGTCTGCAGCTTGGCCAAAGCCGATGAATACTGCGTTGTCGTTGAATTTTGATCAGAGCGGTATGTACTCATACAGCCCTGATTAAAATCCTGCCTCCGCCTTGTCTCATCAGCTTTTTCCTTCGCTTCACTGTGAGAGCCATGAAATATTCGGGTTAAAACGAGCTGCATGCTTGAAAAATCATCAAGTGACATTTAAATATTCAAGAAACTTTGTAACACTATGGTTCGCTTTCTCTCACGTTTTATTCTTCTTTTCACGATTGCTACGGCTTATTCACAAGCTGACTCCGAACAACAAACTGTTATAGGACCTAACGTCACGGTTGGGCAGTACCTTACATTTCTCAAGGCGGCAGCTTCCACATCGGATCCTCATGGACTTTATTCTTTGAACATGAAAGTTCAAATAACCCAATCAAAACGAGAAAATGAACTCAACTATTTTGTGGCTAATGGAGCGATAGCGGAACAAATGATGGTTTGTTGTGATATCATGCAAAAGCAACGTTACTGCAATTGGATAGAACATGGCTCTCCTAAAAATCACGCAGAGGCAGAAGCGAGCACGGAGACCGGGACGTATGATTTAACGGGGCCGGAAGTAATCATCAATCCTGATGCAACACATTACTTATACAATGAAACGAGTAGCGTGTTTTGTATTGTCACAAGGATAACCAATGCGACCTCGTCATTAATTTTGGCATGTTTGGATATCGTGGAAGTGAAGAACAACACTCACTACTAGAATCACTCACTCGCTCCTGGGAAGAGAAATTTATTTTTTTGTTTTAGCCTCAGGCCATACTTCATTCATGCATCTTTTAATAGTAGAAAATATTTTAAACTGTGCATGATCCCCAAGTTCATTAAAGAAGGCGTAATAATTACGCCCCCTGCGGCTCTGTTCATAAGGATCAAGTCCTCTATCCCCGCTCCTCAGGCCATACCTCTGACAGTTTGAAGCTTCATCTTTAAAGAAGCGAGCAACTTGATCCCAATAAATTTTGGAAAGAGAATCTATTTTTGTGTCCCGTAATAAAAGAGAAAGAACGCCTGTTCTGAAAACTTCTGCAGCTTTTTCCTCCAGAGTACAAAGAAGCCGATCATGTTCGTAAGAAAATGGCGCAGTTACGGAGTGCTGATAGTAACGTATGTAGTTTGGACTGACAGCTAAATCTTTAAAAGATGCTGATGCTAGTTTAGTAATTTCAGCAATTCTTGCCGCAACAGGAGTAGTTTGGGGCCAAGTATGATACCATGCTAGGCGATTAGCATTCGCAATAGCTCTCAGCCTTGTTATGCGTTGAAAGATCATTTCAGCTGCGGAATATTCATTTGCATATTCAGCAAGCTGAGCCGTTCTATCAGATAAAATAACAAATTTTATCCAATACTCTTCTCCTCGAGTGCCAGCTATTTCTAAAGCCATGGATCGAATTCGCGCTTCATAGTCTGATATCAAAGCACGTTCTTTGTTAATAAAATCTTCAAGAGCGATAACACCGCTAGTAGCAACTAACTTTTGAAATGCCTCATCAGCCGCAGTTATTAAAGAGTCCCATTCAGTTATGCCAACGCGCTCAAGAGCATCATGCACCAAAATGGAAGAGCGAATGTTAGAAGAACTGCATGGTAGAAGGACTAAGTCAAGAGATCCTCGTAGTTTTTGAATTTCATAACGGAGAGAGTCTTTATCAGCACAGGTGACAAACTTACAGCCTGTAACTTGATCATTTATCTCAGTCAGAAATTTGGAAATGGTCAGTGCATCAGCCTTCTTGAGGAACGGTTTTGCTTGCTCTTTCTCCTCCTGCAAGCGTTCTTTTTTAATTTTTCCTTCAGCTAATTTAACTGGTTCTTTTCTGGCCTCTCCTTCAGGGAGGCGCCTTTCTTCTTCACGCTTGCTAATAGCGAGGTTGAGTTGTTCTAGTATTTTTTCTGACACATAGCACACTCTCTCCGAAGAACTCATTTTGCTCCATCTCAACACCTCCTCCCTCTCTGCTTTCCGCTGCTGGAGATCTTCCCAGCGCTGTTCGAAATGAGATTGTGCTTGTAGTAAGGCATTTTTAGCAGCTCGATTCAAGGTGAATATTTTTCTAGCAACGCGGTCAGTAAAGGTTCTAGTTCTCTCAAACTCTTGATCTATGCGCTGCTTGAGATCTTTCAAAAACATTTCTTCTTCCTCAAAAGTATGGTCGTAGTCGTGATTACCTTTTCGAATAGGATTGTTGTACTTTTCTCGCTCTTGCATCGTTAACCCCTCCCAGAAGCTTTTGTTTCCTTGATGGTAGGCCATGGCAGCCCCAGCAATATGGCGTGTGTGATCTTCCTCTTGTTTTTCGATGATGTTTTTCCAGTGCCACTCCAATTCATCAAGGCGGTTTTTTTCTTTTTCAAATTGATCTTTCGCTTTGCGATCTGCTTTCACAATGGCTTTTAAGCGTGGAAGTGTTGCCTCAAAACCTGTTTTATCATGCGATTCCATTTTAGGATCTGCTAAGGCTTGTTTCCATTTTTCTAGCTGCTCCTCCTTTTCACGAAGACGCTGCTCCCACGCCATTGGAGCGCCAGGAGTATTATTGCGAGCCATGGAGAGAGCTTTTGCAATGGCCAGCTGCTGATAGTTTCTAGCGCCCTCTTGAAAAGTGGTGCTGCTTGAAAAAATTTTTTCTTCCGCAAGTGTCAAATCAGCAGTTAATTTTTCATCAGACTCTCCTTCTCCATGATCAACAGGAAGAGTGTGAGCTTGCTTCTCTTGAAATTGATTCCATCGTTGTACAACACCCCGATCAAAGCCGCGTAATTTTTCTAAGGCCTTCGCAACAATCTCGCGTTGCGTAACGTCAGAGAGTTCCTCTTCGTCATTACAAAGCTCATCGGCTTGGGCACGAAGGAGGCTGTAATGTTGCATTGCAAGTTCTTTCCAAGCTTCTTTAGTTTGAACGACTGCTTCAAGGGCATCATTCATTTTGATTCGAAGAGATGTTGCTTTTTGCTCAAAGGCTACCCCTTGAAGTCGTGATGTCCGTGATGTCTCAAAGTTTTGTCGCTCTTTTTCTGCCTCATGAAATCTTAGTGTGGCTTCATCAGCTATTTTACAAGCTCTCCAACGAGCGTTGTTGATGAGTTTCTTGTTGATCATCTTTTCCATTTCAAATTCATGTTGGTCTTGTCGTTGTTGTCGCTGTTGTTTTTTTACAGCTGCGCGATCAACGTAGCTCCAAGTTTTTAAAACATCATCATCTTCGATGATTTCTCCACCATGAGCCAAGCGTTCTTGCTCGGCTTGCCGCGCAGCCTCTTCCCAAGAATCTTTAGCTTGATGTTCTGCTTCGGCTGCTTGCCTTAATTGTTCTTCCAGCTTGATGGGATCGAAGGAGTTTGCGCTTCTATCGCTTGTAGAGATAGCGCTGCGGGTTCCTGTGGTACTTGCCCAAATTGTTTGCTGACTTGATTTCCGACCTAGCGAGGTAATCCACGAACTAGCAGCACTAGCTGCATCACTCCAACTAGAGATGCGCGGTCTTTCGTCGGTGGAGAAGCTTTCTTCAGCATTAGCCTCGCGGATCGTTCGCAGTAGCTGATCGTTTTGGCGTCGAGCATTTTCATATTGGGAAAAAAGTTTCCAGCGCTGTTGATCGGCTAAAGAAGGATGTTCGACTTGTGCTAGCGTCCATTGAAGTAGCTTTTCTTCCGGCGTTTGAATAATTTTTGCTGAGACGACTGATGTTGGAAATTTTGCTGCTACTACGAGTGTAGCAGCAGCCTCTCGAGCTTGTTCCTGAATAGTCTTGATTCGAGTGAATGTGCCTATACGACCAACTGTTGTTTGCGCCGGCACAGCGGTTTTGGAGAGAGAAACTGCCGCAGCCGCCGCTGTGGATGAGGGCGTTGTTACGGAGAGAGATTGTTTTATTTTTTTCTTAGCTTCATAAAGATAGCGCTTCCCTTGAGCTTCTTCTTCCTCGCGGCGCAAAAGTGGAGGACCTATTTCTCGCTCTTCATGAGCAGGCGTTGGATTGTCATGAAAAAAAGAAACCTCTTCTTCTTCGGGAAAAGGAAGTGCCATTGCATTGTAAGGAACATAAAGATGATCTTTTTCTTCCGGCCAATAACGAATCAATCCCGCCTTTGCAGCTTCAAATTTAGCGAGCGCTCGTGTGATCTGTCGCTCAAAAAGCATCTTGGCATCACGATGAGCCCAAAAACAGGTGTTTCTGCGAATAGTAGAATCGCTCTCTTCTCTGAGAGCCTGTTCCCAAGCCTCGCGTTGCTGAGGAAGAGCTTGCTTTACCTCATTTAATTCCCTCATTGCTTTCATAAAAAGATTTTGGGCATTTTGAAATTTTTCAGCGTCTTTATGCTCTTGAGTTTCCATTTCTTCGAGCAAGTGATCTATCCATTGACTCAATTCCTGATTTCGCTTTGAATCAGACTCCCACGCTGCTCTGCAGCTTGTTACAAGTTCTGCAGCCTCTTCAGCGGATTGTTTTGCCAAAAGATATTGCTGTTTGAGTGTGACGACATGACTGGTTCCTTCCTGCTTGAGCTTTTCAAACTCGCATTCCTGATCGATTAAAGCAGCATGCCACGCTTCAAATCCCATTTTTCTCACATCGCCAATCTTTCTTTTTCCCCAAGCTGCTAACGGCATCACTTCCTCCGGAGAAGAAGCCACCATGCGGCTCCACGTTTGCCATTCACTTTCTCCGTACTGCTCATCAGGTGCGAGTTGGGCGGCAAAACGCAAAATACTTTCTCTCGCTAACTCTGGTGTTCTCTGCTCTTGTTGCGTTGCAGTTTCTTCGAGCAAGAGAAGGTGCTGACGAGCCTGAACGTCCTTTTTCTGCGACCTGGTCCTTTTTTGTATGGCAGCTTCATAGTTTTCTTTTGCTTCATTTTTATGATGTTCAGCTAACGCGTTGTTGAGCAACCCTGCTCCTCCTCCAACAAGAGCAGCGCCATGACCGACAAGCTGTGTCGGTGGAGTTGGGATCGCATTTAGTGCGGTTGCGATTTTGCTAGCATACTTCTGAATGCGTCCTAAGCGTGTCTTCGCTAACTCTTCCTCGGCCGAGGCTCGGTCGCATTCTTCAAAAATTTTTTGAAATAAAATTTCTTCCTGCTCGGCGATTTTGAACTCGTTGTATAAACGCAATTGCTGCTCTTTTCCTTGCTGTAAAGCCTCCCAAGCACAATTCGCCGAGAGATCGCCCTCAAGAGCGCTCTTCCCAAAAAAATCTTTCACCGCAGCGCCAATATTTTTTCTAATCGTGATCTCTTGTTCAGCATCGACTTGATCAAGCGATAATAAAGGAATGGATGTTGCGACAGGGATTTTCGGAGAGGGTATAACAAAGCGCTGAGGCTTGGGAGAAAATGATGACATTGCTTTCAAAAACTCTGTTGCTGCCGTTGCAGCTTGATTGCAAGCTGTAGCAGCGTTTTGAAAATTTTCTGTTCCGGCTTCCTCTTCTGATCTTGTCTGAGCAAGAGTTGTGTAATCCTCTCCCAGTTTTTGCCAATAAAGAACCGCTTGAGTTGCTTCCTCAATTCGGACTTGTTGGTCTGGCATGAGTGGCGATAACGTTTTTAATTCATCCCAGAACTGTTTTATGAGTTGGGCTTCCGCTTGATGGGAGGTGACATTTTTTTCATCAGCAATCGCAGTTGCTTCGCTAGACCCGGAGGACTCAGCTGCCGACAAAGAGATTGGCTCTTGCAAACCAGGATTAACCAAAGAACGATCTGTTGCCGTTGGAAGTGCTGTGCTCCGTTCTGGAGAAACAACTTGTCTCTCCACCCCCTCCCTCATTCTAGGTAAACCTTCAGATGATGTGGTTTGAGTTTTTTTCTGGTTCGCTTCTTCGTGGAATCTATCCATTGGTCCTCCACAAAGAGAAGCTCCCATGATGAAAAATAATGGTATGAATAATTTTATTTTCATTGCGGGTTTTAAGAATTTTTTAGCTTTAAGCTAGTTATCAATTGGTATCAATGAAAAATCAATCTCTACCTTTGTTTTCAGCTAGTCAACATAATCTCCTTACAGTAAAAAATTGCATATTTTTATTAACCTGCTCCCTATCAGCATTTTGAATTCGCCTCGTAAAAACGCCGCATTGCGCCCTAGCGCTTCGTTTATTGAGAGGGGTGCTATGGTTATACTCGGAAAAATGGCGATGAGCTGACTTTGAAATTTCATTGTATCTATCTTTAAGAAAGCTATTTATATAAAGTTTTAACAGTTGAGGAATTGAGGCTTTGAAAAATCTTCTCTGTAAAAATGAACCAATTTTCCTTCTTTGCAGGCCAATCTGGGAGAAAAACAGGGTAAAAAGGGGGTATTCCTGCAGATGCAAAAAAATAGCAGATCTGCCCCTATGCTGACCTAAAAGAAATTTCCCTTTTCAAACTTGAAATAATATTTTAGCTAGGCCCTGTCCGGAAAAGGTGAATTTTTGAAAGTGGATTGTTTTGATCGTACTTTTTCTCGATGAACAAGGTAACGATTACTCACTCGTTGCCATCAAAGCAACC
>VHCR01000005.1 GCA_016871655.1 Verrucomicrobiota bacterium | reverse complement strand
GATGATGAGGGAGCGGCGACGGACATGGCGTGTCGCAAAGACTGCGACTAATCCTGTGATCAACGAAGTGATCATGAAAAGCGGATGAGAGCCACTAAAAAGAAAAGCGATCCAAAGACTACCAAAGAGTGTTGCAAAAAGGCCCTCACTTTTTCCGAGCAAGACCGATAAGGCTAGCGGAGCAAAAGCGTAGGGAAGCAAAAATGGAACGACGCTCGTATAGAGCGAGTCATGAGCGCCATGGAGAAGGAGGAATTTTAAAAGAACACCTTGGGTGAGGAGCGTTCCAAAAACTAAGGCCAAGCGTGAATTGCTCCGTAAGACTCCTGAGCCGCTGATCCAAAGATGTCCGAGTGCTCCTACAAAAATAAAAAGCGTGAGGCAGACTCGTTGTGGGGCATAAGGATCACTGCCATAAAAATCGAGTGCACCAAAACCGATTCCAATCACGATGATGAGCAAGAGGCGAATGAGCTTCGCTTTTTCTAGAAGGAGTAAAAATTTATTTCGTTCGCCGCGGCGTCTGGTCTTGCCGCAAGTAAGGCCGCGGGCGGCTAGTTGACGTTGTTCAAAATATTTGACCATGGGGAAAGAGGCGGAAGGCTATAGGCTATAGGAAAGCCCGTTTAACTTTTTTAATCACAAAAAACATTTTAATATAAGTACTGAAAATGAATGAGGCTGTTGAAACAACCAAGTTATAAATGAAAATTTTGTTGCTATTTGCGGATTCAAAAAACGTTTTATTTTTCTTCAACTAGCTTTTCCTACAGCCTACAGCCTATAGCCTACAGCCTTTTTATCTTTTTCAATGTCGTCATCTTTTAACGATACACTTTCACTTCGGAATTTTTGATACGCCATGATAATGGCCTGAACTAGTGCGTGACGGACGACATCTTTTTCTTTGAAATAGTGAAAACCAATTCCTGGTGTTTTCTTTAAAATAGTAATCGCTTCGAGGAGGCCGCTCGGTTTGTTTTTAGGCAAATCAACTTGGGTGACATCACCCGTGATAATGCAACGAGAGCCTCGCCCAATGCGCGTTAGGAACATGAACATCTGTTCGGTTGTGGTGTTTTGAGCCTCGTCCAGAATGATGAAGGCATTGTTCAAGGTACGGCCTCGCATGTAGGCCAGTGGCGCGATTTCGAGGATGTTCTTGTCGATGTAGCGTTGGATCTCTTCTGGCTCGAGCATCTCATGCAAAGCGTCGTATAACGGACGCAGGTAGGGAAAGATTTTTTCTTGAAGAACGCCAGGAAGAAAACCCAAGGCCTCGCCAGCTTCTACGGCAGGGCGCGTCAAGATGATGCGGCTCACTTTTTCTTGTTTCAAAGCAGAGACCGCTTTCGCCATGGCCAGGTAAGTTTTTCCTGTCCCTGCTGGACCAAGACCAAAGGTGATATCGTGCTGATCAATTTGATGAAGGTAGGAACCTTGCGACTCAGTTTGTGGAACCACAGGGGGTTTGCGAGGAGAACAGAGGATGCGATCGTGAGGTTTCCCGTTAGCTTCAAAGCCTGACTGCTGCACCACATCCAAAAATTCGTATTGACCGACGCTTCCATCGCGTTGGCGAAGCTGCTGCAGCCGTTCAAAAATCCATGCTGCACGTTGAAGGGGCTTTGCTGCCCCTGTGAAACGGATCCAACCATCGCGTGTGGTGATTCTGATGCTCAGAGTTTCTTCCATCACACGCAACAACTTTTCATCATTGTTATAAAGGCTGCGGAGGAGACGAGGGTCGTCAAATTCGAGGGTGTGCTCGAGGGGGTGCGATTTTTGAGAGGGAGATTTCACTTTATTTGAGGCCTGAAGCGGCTGGGGAAAAAGTAACGAGTAACGAGTAACGGGTAACGAGTGCAATAGTTGCCTTCGGCAAATTCATAAAAAATAAAAACATCATATCACACCAAATTGAGCAAATTAATGAAGTTCGCCTGGTTATATTCACCCGTTACTCGTTACTCGTTACTCGTTACCCGTTACTTTTTCTTATCCTTGTACCCATACACCAACGCCCAGTGAGTCCGCTCTTCAGGAGATTGAAAAACTTCGACGATGGCAAAATAAGTCCCAGTATTCTGCGGGATGATGTAGGCGCCAGCAGCACTAAAATGCTTTTTGTCATTCGGTTTTTGCCAGCTGTCGTTTTCTGCTAATTTTCCTGCTTCGTCATAAAGGTGAACTGAAATCACCGCGCTCTTCACTTCAGAGCCAAGGATGAACCAATATTCATTTCCTTTGAAAAGTTGTGCCCTCACTGCGACGCGGTCGCCGACGCCGAGATCCCCTCCCCATGCGTCTTTGCGGAAGGCATACTGTTTGTGATAAGGCAAGGCGGCTTCATAGGCGAAAGAAAGCGCGTCATCAACAGTGGCTTTCGCAGCTGCAGCAAAGCCCATCAATCCTGCGAGAGCAAGAAAGAGGTGGATAAAACGTGATGGAAGATGCAATTTCACAAAAAATGTTAAGAAGTTGCGTTAATGAGAGCTACGATTTCGCTAGTTAGAGTATGAATCTTTTCAATTTTCGCACGCTGAATCGAACCCTTTTTTTCTCCAACGATTGGAGCGATTTGATCTAAGACTTTATCAATGCGAAGAACTAAATTGTTTTTGCGAAGGCGCGGAGACATCCCAGCAATGCAGCGTTTGAAATAGCGGACGAGTTCAGGCTGGTGAAGTAGTTCAGCGCCATCGGCCGTGTAGTTAGCATCTACAATGGCGGTGAGGACATCGGTGCCTCGTAGCCATCCGCCGAGGCTGACCAGTTGGGCAAGATTGCGATCATTCATTTCATCCATTGCTGCTTGGACATCGTTGCGCGCGCCATCAAATTCTGAGCGGACGCCGCGCCAATCGCGATGATCAGCTTTTTCAATAATGCTCTTGCTGCGAGCGATGACCGACTTGCGAACGTTAACCGCATCGGCAAGGGAGAGGACGTCACGCCCCAACTCCTTAACGCGCTCAGCATCTTCAGCCTCGACTGCGACGAATCCTTCTGCAATAACCGAGCCCAAGAGAAGGGCGATCTGAGAACGCTCTTCTGGCGTGTGTGTTTTGCTTAAACGCAGTTGGGATTTCCAATTAGGATTGCCCAATTTATCGAGAACGCCAAAAATTTCACTCGGGACAGGGACGACGACATCTTCCACGGAATCTGCTGGAAAATCAGCGAGATTGAGGGATGCAGGAGGCGAGCCCGCTTGCTCGATCGCAGTTTGCTTAGCAGGAGCTGCAGGAGTAATCGGTTGAGGCAACGTTGTTGGAGCCTGTGCTGCTAGTGCATGGGTGAGCAACCCGAGAAAAAGTAATAAAAATTTTTTTTTCATAACATGATCAAAAATGGAAACAAGTTGATCGAGGCGCCTCTTCGTGTAACACTGTATCGTATTATTGCTGGAACAGCAAGCTAAAGGCTACAGCCTACAGCCTACAACCTACAGCCTTTTTTTCGTGGACTCCACAAGACTACAACATATCCTCGCGCAAGCTGCTCAAAAAAAGATTCTCGTTTTGGGGGATCTGATGTTGGATGAGTTTGTTTGGGGAAACGTTATGCGTATCTCTCCGGAGGCTCCTGTGCCGATTGTCGAAATTCAGCGAGAGTCGAGCTACCCCGGTGGTGCGGCCAACGTGGCTCGGAACTTGAGGCAGTTTTGCAACGAGGTTCATGTCTTGGGACGAATTGGATGCGATCATGCCGGAGAAAAATTGACGGCGTTGATGGATGAAGAGGGTTTGCAAACCGATGGGTTGATCGCGATGGAAGAGACTCCGACAATTGTTAAAACACGGATCATTGCCCAGCATCAGCAGGTTGTGCGCGTCGATCGTGAAAAAAAAATTGCTCCGACACCAGCACTGTTGCAAGTCGCTATAGAGCGGGCTGCACAACTCCTTCCACGGGTCGATGCGATTCTTTTTGAAGATTATGGAAAAGGATTTTTGCAACAAGAGCTTGTCAATGCGATTTTAAAACAAGCAAGCGATAAGGTCATTACCTGCGATCCTCATCCACAGCGGCCGCTCGCTTGGCATGGATTGGATGTGATCAAGCCAAATAGAACTGAGGCCTTTGCTGCGGCTGGAATTCCTTGGACTGCGCCAATCAACCCGCCGCTTCAAGACGAAGCGCTTTTGGACGTTGGGAAAAAACTTTTGCAGCGATGGGATGCCAAAGCTCTTCTAATAACCCTTGGAGAGCAAGGAATGATGTTGTTCCAGCAAGGAAAAGAGCCGTATCACACGCCAACGCGGGCGCAAGAAATTTTTGATGTCTCCGGAGCTGGAGATACAGCGATCGCGCTCTACACGCTCGGCCTGGTTGCAGGTGCCAGACCGCAAGAAGCAGCCGAACTAGCCAACCATGGCTCTGGCATCGTCGTTGGAAAATTAGGAACAGCAACTTGTTCGCCAGAAGAACTGATCGCAAGCTTCAAATTGCATTCTTAGAAGATGGCAAACGAATGATAGAGATTTCCTTTTGTTATAGAAAAAAGTTGAAGTTAAAAGTTGAAGTTGAAGTTTCGACTTGCTTTCAGCAAAAGTAAAATTTTATTCCGCGAAGCGCACGAAACGTCAACTTCAACTAATCACTTAAACTATGTAACGAGGCCTCTCTATGTCACCAATTTTCACCGAAATCTCCAGCCTCTCTGCCCCCCGCCCTGCTCTCTTTTTCGATCGTGATGGAACGTTGATGAAAGAAGTCGATCATTGTCATCGACCCGAAGAGGTTCATGCCATTGAGGGAGCTGCGGAGCTCCTCGCCAAGACACGCGAGCAGGGATGGCTCCACGTGATTATCACGAACCAAAGCGGCATCGGGCGTGGCTATTTTACTAAAAAAGAATTTGATGCTGTCCAAGAAGAATTGCAGCGACAACTGAACGGACTCATCGATGGCGTCTACATGTCGCCCGACATGCCAGGCTCTAACTCGATGCGACGCAAGCCCGCGCCAGGAATGCTTGTGGAGGCAGCGAAAGATTTTAACATCGATCTTTCACGCTCCATCATGATTGGAGATCGTGCCAGCGATATTGAAGCTGGGCGGGCAGCGGGATGCCTCACGATTTTGGTTTTAACCGGCTATGGAAAAGAGCATCGTGACTGCGGCGCCGATTTTATCGCGGAAGATGTGACGGAGGCCTTGAAATGGATTTTGGAGGAGCTGAAGAAATAGCCACAAAAGAACACAAAGATCACAAAAAAAATTAAAAATTTTATTTTTATTTTTATGAAGCAAAAATCTTCCGGAGTCGTTCTTATCATCCCTGCGCGCTGGGGATCAACTCGTTTTCCTGGAAAGCTTTTGCATCCACTGGCTGGAAAGCCGCTCCTGCAGCACGTTTGGGACCGCTGCCGGAAGGCACGTTCGATCGATCGCATCATTATTGCAACGGATGATCAGCGGATCAAAAAAGTCGCAACATCTTTTGGAGCCGAGGTGGTGATGACCTCAACTAAACATCAATCGGGAACCGATCGGATTGCGGAAGCGGTCAAAAAATTAGAAAAAAAAGAAGTCGCAATTTTTTCTCACGTGATCAACGTGCAAGGAGATGAACCGCTCATCGATGCGCGGCTCATCGATCGCCTCGCCAAAACGATGTTGCAAGATTCAAAAGTTGAAATGATCACGGCAGCGACACCGCTCGATGAAGAGACATATCGCAACGACCCTAATATTGTGAAAGTTGTCTTGGATCAGCGCGGTGATGCACTTTATTTTTCGAGGAGTCTCATTCCTTATCATCGTGATCTCCATAATCCAAAATCAGCGGTCCATCCACTTTTGCATTTGGGAATCTACGGTTTTCGAAAAGAGAGTTTAAAAAAATTTGTTACCTATCGTCCCTCACCTCTCGAGCGCTGTGAAAAATTAGAACAGCTCCGCGCTCTCGAGCATGGAATCAAGATCCGCGTCCTCACGACAACTCACCGTGCGCTTGGCGTCGATACGCCAGAGGATGCGAAGCGGATTGAAGCAGCGATGCGAAGATAGAAGATAGGAGCTTTTGCTACTTACCTGCTTTAGCAGGCGACAACTTCTATCTCCCATCTTCCATCTTCCATCTTCTGGGAAGTTGTTGCAGCACGATTGCAGAGATAATAAATCCAATTCCGATCACGATGAGGAAAAAGGAAAAAAATTCTCCTCGGGTGAACATGCCAATGAGCGGAGCATCGGGCTCACGAAAGATTTCTCCGGTGATGCGGAGGAGCGCATAGGCGATAAAAAAAGTTCCGGTGAGAACTCCATTTGGGAGACGCAAGCGCGTTCGCATCAGCCAGAGGAGTGTGAAAAGAACGATGCCTTCCAAAAAAGCTTCGATGAGCTGTGAGGGATAACGAGGCGTCAAGATCGTTGCGAGATAGGCGTGAAGCGCTGGAGAGCCACTAACACCGGCGACGACAGCATCGACATTAGAAAATTTAGGATCGATCGCAGCTGTGTCTTGCAACGTTGCAGCAACGAATCCTGGTGGAAGAAAAGCGAGTTCTTTTGGAAATTGCATGGCCCAAAAAACGGTCGTGGCGCGTCCAAAAAGTTCTCCATTGATGAAGTTCGCGCAACGCCCGAGGAACAATCCGATCGGAGCGACGACGACGAGGTTGTCACCGAGGTTCAGCCACGAGACGCGGTGGCGGCGCGCGTACCAAAGCGAGTAGAGCGCAAGGCCTATGATCCCACCATGGCTCGACATGCCTCCTTCCCAAACGCGAAAAAAAAGTAATGGGTTTTGCAAAAATCCATCCAAGTCGTAGAAGAGCATGTAACCAAGACGTCCGCCGACTACCACGCCGAAGAGCGCTCCCCACGTAATGAAGTCAGTGACTTGGTCGGGCGTCAAGTCGCTGTAGCCACGCCGCGCGAGATGCCGATAGAGCAGCGTTCCAAAAATAAATGCAAAAACATAAGCGAGTCCGTACCAGCGAAGGCCAATACCATCGCTGAAGCGGAGCAGAAAGGGACTCAGATCGTGAACGTAGAAAGAAAAAAACATTCGTTTTTTGTTTAGGAGTTTAAGAGTTTAAAAATTTAGGATGAACAGAAGAAGAATTTTAGTACATCAATCAGCATCGAAGTAAATTATTTTTCTAATTTCAAAGTAAACTTTCATTAATTTTCTAAACCTTTAAACCTCTAAACGTTTAAACTGTCTACCAACGGTACGTTGGTAGACAAAAAACTACGTTTTGACGCTCATCCATGGCATATACGAAGCCACAGAAGGTAAGTGTGTCCATCCGCCAAAGGTACGATCTTTTTTTTCTCCCGCAATTAAGCGCCAGTAGGTTTTAAATTGTTTGTTGCCAGCAAATCCAGTATTCAAGCGCTGTACCGTTGCATTGCCTGAAAAAGAAAATGCTTTGATCGCATTGCGCACAGCGCGAGTCATGTTATTCAATTTTAAAGTTGGATTAGCAGCCCACATTTTTATCATCTCGCTGAATCGTGAGGTGCGATCTTTTCCGCTCTTGCAATAGACATGCGTCGGGATGCCGCATTTGGCCAAGAGGAGACTGTACTTGGCTTGAAATTCGTAGGAGTAAAAACTGGAGCCTTCTTGGGATCTAATGGAGCGTAGGTTTCGAAGTTCTTGCCATAAGTTTGCTGCAGTAGCCCTTTCATCTACTGGAAGAGTACTAATTTTATCTCCAATTGCTCCTCTTTCCTTTGCGTTGCCAAGATAATAATCCAACGTTGCTTCTGTTTCAGCATCTGGTGAGTCAGCATCTGGCGCAGAAGCCTCACCTTTTTGAGCTTTCTGAACAGAAAAATTGGTGTAGAGGACTTTTGGTTTTACCCAAATTTTGATAACTTCCGTAGTGCCTGGCTTACAATAATCAATCTCAACAGGCTTGTCATTAACGTGATTTTTTAAGAAGTCCAGCTGGTCTTTCGCCATTTCTAACTCCTCTGGCTTCTTTGGATCATTTGTAGAAATTAATCCGATATGAGCATGTTCGATTTCAATTGCATCCTCTGCACTGGTTCCCTGTTTCTGGGAATTAGCAATCAAACTAGGCGTTGTCTCGACCATGGCCGACAAAATTTGTTTGCAGCGATTCATTGCTACATTCTCACGTTCTTCCTTAGCTTCGGAAGTCTCGGGATTCTCTTCTTTTGCTGGCATGAGCATTCCTGAGCGGAGAAAACTTATTTTTAACTGAAAGCTTATCTTTATTTCCTCAATCCAGCCATTGACCACATTGTTGTTATTTCCATCTCTGGAAGAGACTCCGAACACGCCCAAATTATTTGCCAAGGACTTGAGGAGGCCGAGAGGTGTTAAAGTGGTGCGACATGTGATTGGCTTGCCATAGGCAATGCCTTGCTCGACCTTTTGATAGTTAATTTCAGTGGTATGAACCTTTGTCCAATCTTTAACCAACGCAACAGCTTTAGCCACCTTATAAGAATTGATCAACTTATTTCCCTGTGATTGTATGCCCAATTGTCGAGCGACGCTCTTAGCAAGAGTCTCGCCATACTTCGACTCGATAGCCTGAAACAATTTTTGTTCAGTAAAAATCGTTGTAAAGCCTGTTCCAAAAAATTCACCTTTTAAGGCAGCAGAGGCTCCTGTCCAGGTGCTGACTTTGCCATAACTTCTTGTATGCCGAGCGGCCACCTTGCTCATATCCTCAAAAGCAGGCTCAAAAGCAGGGTTCGATGATGCTATGTCCATAATATCACTCAAAAATTAATCAAACTTCGTAGCATCGACTAATTCTTCTCCCGTTTGATTCGAGTTTCCTTCTGGAAGTTCGGTTTCGATATTAGGATGTTCTAAAAAATCTTGCCAATAATTCGAAGCACTAGCGAGGTCAGCGATAGCATTAGCAAGAAACTCCCCTGTTAAAAGTTTTCCATCCGAAGTATAGAGGGAAAAAGCGCGCGCTATGATTACAAATCCAGTTTCTCGCTCCATGCTGATGGTAGCTCCGTTCGCCCCTGACCAAAAAAGATTGGCTTCGAGAAGTTGCTCCACCAATTCAGCTCGGTTTTTCACTGGAAGAGTTCCGATCAGATGATGAAGGACTATTGTTTCTCGCTCTTGATTAAGGGTGAGACTGACTAACATTTTCTCATCAAGCCGCAGTCCACAGGTATCATCATCTTCGCCAAACTCAAGATCATCTAAGCCTAAAAAAAGGCCGAGTGATTCTAAAATTTCTTCTGCTTGGGTTCGGAAGTTTTCACTCATGCTAATTTTGCAGTTACTAATTCTTCTTCATCTGCTCGACTGCAGGGGCGAGGACCTCCGTGTCCCAGAGATCATCATTGCCGCCTAGAATTTGTTCTTCGTTTCCAATTTTAGAATTGGCCGTCGGCGTACGGATGCTCTGAGGCATTTCAATGCCGGCTTTGGTTAAAATGGGAATGATTTTTGGATCAGTGTTAATCATTGCATTGTAAAAAGTGATGCGTGCTGTTTTTCTCGCAGCGATGACTGAGGGATCTTGCAAGCCTTTCGCATGAGCGATTTCTAATTTTTTCAAATCTGTTTTAGTCAAAGCGCTAACGGATTCTGGAGGATAGTTGGCAAGCCAAGAGGTAAACTTCATTCCAAAATGTTTTTTCCGTTGAGAAATCTGAAGTTGATTTTTTGGAGCATGAGCGTTCATGTTTGCAAAAATCGTATCGACCGTCGGATCAGCCTTGAGCATTGCTTTGTGCAAGGCCATTCGCGCTATGCGGCGTGTGGATTGGACCGCAGGAGTGCGTAAGGCGGTGTGTTGTGCGGTTTGATATTCCTGAAGTTCTGCAGGCGTGAGCTTGGACAAGTCTCGGGTGGCAGCGAAGGAAACCGTAATAAAAAACGCAGTGAAGCAGTTGAAGAGAAGATGGATTTTCATGCCAACAAAGTTGAAGTAAAAAGTTGAAGTTGAAGTTAAGACTCGCCTTCGGCGAAAAAGCAAAAATTTTTACTCGCGAAGCCACGAAACTTCAACTTCAACTTTTTACTTCAACTGTCTCGAAAATAAAATTAAAAAACGTATTACAAAATTTCAGGTTGTAACAACAACTCTTTCACTCTTAGCAGCAGTCGCCCTGCGGCGCCGCCATCAAGAACGCGGTGATCAAAGCTCAAGGTGAACTGGGCCTCGGTTGCTGGAACAAAAGTTTTTGTTGCTGGATCCCACGACGGAACGGTTTGGCCAACGCCCATGCCGAGAAGGAGTGTTTGCTCCGGAAGAGGAATCGGCGTTGCCATCGTTAGGCCAAAAACACCGTAGTTGGTGATCGTCGCAATCGAGCCTCCCGTGTCACCGGGAGCCAGGCGGCGAGCGCGCGCCAGCTCGACAAGGCGATTGTAACGTTCGACTAATTCAGCAAGGCGAAATTGATCGGCATTCCGAATGACGGGGACTAAGACTCCATCAGCAGCCTCAACGGCAAAGCCAATGTCAATCGAACGAGGATGAATGATTCGTGCTCCCACCAAGCGACCTGCAATTGCCGAATTTTCTGAGAGTGCCACCGCGAGCGCGCGCAAGGCATAAAGAGCTGGTCCAGCTTTGGCCGTCTGCTGCTTGCGATGAGCTAAGAGAGCATCTAGCGGCATTGGTAGGACAACCGTTGCGAGTGGACGTGTCCAACTGCGACGCATGGCGTCAGCCACGGCGACGCGCATCGAAGAGGCCGGCGTGATTTCATTTCTTTCAAGATCTTCTAAAAATTGTTCCAAATCTTCAATCGTGACTCGTCCATTAGCTCCACTGCCAGCCACGCCAGCAAGGTCAGCAGCATGGAGGCCAAGTTCCGTCATGCGAGCCTTCATCCGAGGCGAAAGGAAAGAAGCTCCTCCCGCATGAGCGGGCACAGGAAGGCCTCGAAGAGTTGGCTCTACTTTTGGTTTTTCTTCGAAAGATTTTTTAGAAGCAGGAATTTTTTTCGGTTTCTCTGCAGCGGGTTTTGGAACATCGTGAATACCGAGTCGTTCTGCATCAGCGTCGCTGATTTCCAAATAGCCAAGCGTAGCCCCGACGGGATAACTCTCTCCGGCTACGGCTGTGAGCTCGTGAAGCTTCCCTGCGCAAGCAGCTGTAACGCCCATCACGGCCTTGTTGGTTTCCACTTCAAAAATATCAGTATCAGCATCGATCTGATCGCCAAGTGCAAAGGCAACGCGAATAATGGTCGCCTCGGCAATTGATTCGCCGAGTTGTGGCATGATGATGGGAAGAAGAGGCATAAGAGAAGGTTACAGGTTGCAGGTTGCAGGTGACAGCAAAAGAATTACAATTTTAGTAAACGATGAAGAGCATCAACAATTGACGAAGCTGTTGGCCGATGTGTTCCCCACAAGGCAGGATGATAGGGAACTGGTGTGTCCTTAGCGTTGAGTCGTTGTGGCGGAGCATCGAGGAGTCCAAAGCCTTCTGCCGTGACGCGCGCGATGACTTCAGCAGCGACTCCTCCCCATGGGAAAGCTTCACTCACGACGAGCAAGCGACCAGTTCGCGCAACGGAGGCCAAGATCGTATCGGTGTCGAGGGGCTTTACAGAACGGAGATCGACGATTTCGATTTCATAACCTTCTTTCACGAGTTCTTCAGCAGCAGCCAGTGATTCATGCAACATCGCACCATAGGTCACGACCGTCGCGTCGCGCCCAGGACGGGCGATGCGGGCTTTGTTGAAAGGAAGCGCTGCAGTCGGGAGTTCCTGAGCCTTGAGGTGGTAATAAAGAAATTTATGTTCACAAAAAATGACGGGATCATCCAGCGTCATTGCTTCCAGGAACATGGTGTAAGCATCCTCAACAGTGCCTGGAGTCATGACGATCAAGCCTGGATAGTTCGCGTAGAGGGCTTCGACGCTTTGGCTATGAAATGGGCCCGTGCCGGCAGTGCCGCCGTAAGGTAAGCGAACCACAATGGGACAAGAAACTTCCGTTCGATAAAACAAGGTTGCAGCGTGATTGACAATTTGATTCAGGCCGCAGATTGAAAAATCGGCAAACTGCATTTCCACGATCGGCCGCATTCCTTCAATAGCAGCGCCAATAGCAACGCCTACCATCGCATCTTCGCTAATCGGAGAATCGATCACACGACCTGGAAATTCTTTCGCCAGATTCTTAGTCGCTTTGAAAGCGCCACCAAAATGGCCGACATCTTGTCCATAGATGAAAACGCGTGGATCATCGGCAAGAGCCTTTTGCTGGGCAAGGCGGATGGCTTCGAGGTAGGTGATCATGAATTTTGCTTTGCAAAAAGTTGAACGCTGCTAAAGCAGCTGTTGAAACGTTGAAGCGTTGAAAGGAAATTCATTTTAAAATGATATTGTAAATTGCAAAGAGAGGATATTTTTGTTACCGATTTTCTAAAAAATTATAACGAGAGGAATATTTCTTTTCAACGTTTCAACAATTCAACGTTTCAACAGCGGCGAAGCCGCTCGCATAGGCGTTCCATTCTTCTTCATCTGGGTCAGGAGTGGGCTCACGTAGGACTCGCGAAGTGATGGTTTCAATTTCTTCTTCCAAGTCACGGCGCCACGTGGCAACTTCTTCGGCTGTCGCGAAGTTTTTTTCTAACAAAGCGGCTTCAGCCAGTAACAAACAATCGCGGCCAACGGGCGCTGCTTTGAGCTCCGCCGGAATGTAAGCGGCATCATCATGCTCCCCGTGCCCGACCAGGCGCAATAAATCAGCAACAACGAGTTGAGGGCCACCTCCAGCACGAGCAGTGGCAACAGCTTTGCCAACGACGTCGAGACAGCTTTCTAAATTAGTTCCCTCTGCGCGATGACCTGCGATGCCGTAACCAAGGGCGCGGTCAACAAGATCTTTGCAGGCAAATTGGCTCGTGTTCGGTGTGGAGTAGGCATATTGATTATTAGCGACAACAACAATGAGCGGTAATTTTTCCACCGCGGCGATGTTGAGACCTTCATGGAAACTTCCCGTTGAAGTTCCGCCATCGCCAATGCAAGTTGCGCCGACCATACCTGTTTCCCCGCGGAGACGACGTGCAAGTAGCGCGCCAGCAACAGTTGAGACCATCACGCCGAGATGACTGATCATCGCAAAGTACCCTTCTTTGGGACGGCCGCGATGAATGTTTCCATCACGGCCGCGCATGGAACCTAGCGAAGAGCCGAGATAAGTTCGCATCGTATCGAGAATCGTATCGCCAAAAGCGAGACGCCCTGCTTGATCACGAATCAATGGTGCATAGATATCCCCTTTTCGTAAATGAATTCCCAGCGCAACACTCAAGGCTTCTTGACCTCGACCTAAAAAAACGCCCCCAAAAATTTTCCCAGAACGACTCAAAGCAGCCAACTTCTCCTCCGTGAGACGGGCTGCGAGCATGGTCTTGTAGGCATCAAGGTAGAGGGAGGGAATGACGTTCATGATAGAATAAATAGTTTAAGTCAAAAGTTTAAGTTTAAGTTAATTCTTGCCTTCGGCAAAAATAAAATTTCTTCATTTAAGCGGAGCCTCAAAACTTAAACTTAGACTTTTAACTTTCACTGCAGCAATGCTTGATGAATCGCAAAGCGATGCATTAAGTGTTGCTGCTCGGCAGGGACCTCCAAAGCAGTAGCAAGATCACCAAGAGGACAACGCAGAGCAAGACAAACTGCATGCGAGCAGCGCGGCGTTCAGCTAAGCGCTTTCCTCCAGATGAAGGAATGGGCTTGCGCAATGCTTCACGTTTATCACGAAGTTTGCTAATGCCATCGGCACGCGTAGGAGCAGCAACTAAATGAAGTCGCATGAGTTCTTGTTGTTTGCGTTGGCGTTCTGCAAGCTCCTTGGGAAGGCTTTCTAAGCGCTGGCGAGCGGCAGTTTCTTTTTGACGAATTTTTTCTTCCAGCCTTCGAATTTCTTCAGCTTCTTGATGTAGTAGCTGACGATCGACATCTAATTTGCGTCCCCGTTGAGGGACGGAGTTGTTGCGGCCAGAGCGAGAGCGCAAACGAGGCTGGAGGCTCGAGGCTCGAGGCTGGAGGGATGCTCGCTTATCTCTTTTTTTAAACATAGAAATTTTTCTCAAAGCTCGAAGTGCAAATTACAGATTTACAAAAAGTGGATGTGCAAAGCAGAAAAATATTCCTGTAGCCTATAGTCTTCAGTCTGATTAACGCGGTGCGATGGTCAAAATATGCCAGATCCAAACACAGATGGCAAGAAGGCCCAGAGCCAAGAGTGGGAGCGTGAAGGCGGCGCCACACTGTAGCCAGTAGAGAAAACCTTGGCCTTTTAATCCGAAATTATCGCCATAAGTTTCTTCTAAAACTTCACCCTCCTCGATCGGGGCAATTTTGGCTTGTGTTCGAGCGTAAGTCGCTTTGGCCTCGTCAACAATGCCAGTGGCGCGCGTCAGCTCGCGAGCAAGTTCTTTGCCACCCCAGCTTTTGCAATCGATTTGTTCGAGTTCTTTCAAATGCTCTGCGAAAGCATCTTGAATATTGTGAAGTTGCTCCAATCGGCGCTGAGATTCCTCTGTCTCGCGTTGCACCAAGAGCAACGAGCGCGTTAATTTATCAACCATTTCAATGCGGCCACGTTCGAGATCTTCTTGCCGACGGCTCAATTCTTCGAGTCGTTGTTTTTCTTTTTCAATCTGATCTTGGCGGCGTTTCAGTTCGATTAATTCAGATTGTGCGCGTTGTACTTGATCTTGGAGTTCCTCGGCAGAAGGTTCTTCAGCCAAGTCTAATAATTCATCGTGATCGGTGATAAGGTCAGGCATGGCTTCAATATTTAGCGAAGAAAAGTTCATTTGAAAAGCTTAACCTTCAGCCTTGTTAAAAATTGCCGAGCCAATCCGAACCAGCGTAGCCCCTTCCTCAATGGCTATTTCAAAATCGTGGCTCATTCCCATGGAAAGCGACGAGAGGGGGATGCCAAAGTCACGTGCAGCCTCGTCGCGAAGTTCGCGCAGTTGAGCAAAGTAGGGACGTGTTGTTTCCGGGTCTTTGGTGAGTGGCGCCATCGTCATAAAACCTTCTATTTGAAGACGAGGCAGCCGCAAAAGCTGATCCAGTGAGGCCTTTAAGGTTGTTGGAGAAAAACCATATTTGCTAGCTTCTCCCGAAACATTCACTTCCAAGAGAACGCGCGGGAAGCGGCCCATTTCTTCAGCTATGCGATCCATTGCTAGTGCCAAGTCGAGTGAGTCAACGCTGTGAAAGAGCTCAAAGAGTGGAAGGGCTTTTCGAACTTTGTTGCTCTGAAGGTGTCCGACAAAATGCCAGTGAAGCTTGTTGGGGAGCATCGGAATTTTTGAAGCAGCCTCTTGAACGCGGCTTTCGCCAAAAAGTGTGAGGCCTTCTTCCACAATCTCACGAATTTTAGGAGCAGGTTGATATTTTGAAACTGCCACAAGCTGAATTTCAGAGGCGCTGCGCCCTGAACGTTGAGCTGCAGCAGCGATACGATCTAAGATTCTTTGAAGGGGCAAGTCGACTTGAAAAGACATTTGTTTTTTGATTGAGATCCGATTCGAGTAGAAACAATGTAACGAGTAAAGAGCGAAGGGTGAAGAGTGTTTTTAATCCAGAATGAAATCAGTATGGTGAAAGTGCTACTTGACCTGCATTTTCAAAAACGACTCAATTTTGGCTCTACTTATCCGAGAAAGCAGCTTTTCGAAAAAGAAAGAAAAAATTGATTTAGCACTCTTTACTCTTCACTCTTTACTCTTCACTCTTTACATTCTTCGGCAAGAATGATCATGCGCTGGAGCTTCTTTTTTCTTTTTTTGGGCTTGTCCCTTTCTGCTCAAGAGATAGAAAACAATCTCTCCTCTGATGCTGCCTCGACGGCTCTTGATCTCATCAATAAAACCCGCGCGGAAATGAAGGCAGAGAAGGCGGTGGATAAGACAATGTTGTCGCCAGCGCTACATTCTACCGGACTTGCAAGCAAAGATATTATTTCTCAAACACGCGCCGAAATGGAGGCTGAAGGAATTTCTCTAAAGCCTTCTTTCCATCCCGCTGATTTTGCAACCGGTGACATTATTGCAGAGACACGCGCAGAAATGGAGGCAAGTCGTATTCCGTGGAGAACTTCCAACTTTACCATCGTTGCTCAAAATCGTCCGATTAGCGATTTGCTCCGGGACTTTGGAGGTCAGCAAGGATTGCATGTGCACGTCAGTCCTGCCGTTCAGGGAGAGATCAGCGGAAGCTTTGTGAATCAATCGCCGGCTGCGTTCTTGGCGCAAATGGCGCGGGCTTATGGACTGAGTTGGTTTTATGTGAATGGGCTGCTCTACATCGCAAGCAATCAGGAAGTAAATCTTTTGGTAAAGCCGTTGCGCTACGTCAAGGCAGATGTGGCGCTCGAGATGTTGAGGACGAGTGGCTTTATCTCATCTGACGGACGCGTAGAAAAAATCAAGGACTCCGGGATGGTTACCATTTCTGGCATTCCAAAATATATCGAACTGACGACGCAGCTCCTCAACTCGATTGATAGCGAGACGCAATTTCACGACAACGGAGAAACAGTTATCGAAGTTTTCCCGCTCAACAATGCATGGGCCTATGACGTGAACATTGGCGGCGGTGTGGCCACGATTCAAGGCGTGGCCTCGACTTTAAGGCAATTAATTTGGGGTTATGGCGGAGGTGGTGTCGGACGTACCGGGGGCTTTGGTTCTGGCGGTGGAGCGAGCGTCAACGGGTCACTCACCAAAAATGGAGTGCCCAATCAACTCTCTGTTCCGAATCAAACGACAGGCGTGCTTCCACCTACGTCGCAACAAGTTCCCCCCGGCTATCCCGGCAATGCTCCTGCGATGGCCAACTCTGGAGGACGGCCTCCCTCGGTTGCTAACAACGGAACGCCTGATCTTCCTCCAGCCTCGGAGAGCCCCAATCTTCCAAGCTCCCCGAGCGGTGGACCTGGCTCCGACTGGACCTATGCGATGATCACCTCTGATGTGCGGCGTAACGCTGTCGTCATCCGCGACATTCGTGCGAACATGCCGCTCTACGAAGCGGCCATTCGCAAGCTCGATGTTCCCGTTCGCGTCGTGGAAATTTCGGCAGCGATTGTCGATTTGCAGTTGGGAGCTGGACGAACGCTCGGATTAAATAGTTTTGGGGTTAATACCGGATCTTTCACTATTGCAGGGAGCACAACCACCAATGCTATTGCAGCTGGAGCAACGGTTGCGCCTCAAAGCCCTTCTAACTTGAATGTCAGTGGTGTTTTTGGAACGACAGCGGTGACAACGGCCATCAATTTTCTGGCTTCGGAACACAAAGCAAAAATTTTGTCACGACCCACCATTTTAACGCTCGATAATTTTGGTGCCATGATTAACCACGAAGAAACTTTTTATGTCAACTCTGTAGGGCAATACGTCAGTAATCTTTACAACGTGAGCACAGGACTTAACTTACAAGTTGTTCCGCACATTACCTTGTCGCATGGTGAAAATCGGATTTATCTCCAAGTTCAAATTCAAGATGGAAAATCAATTCCTCAAGGCGCTGGAGGTCTTCCGACTGTTGAGCAATCAACCTTAACGACTCAATCGGTTGTTAAAGAAGATCAGAGTTTGCTGATTGGAGGTATCTACAAAAAAGTTACCGGAAAAGATATGGCTGGTTATCCTTGGCTTTACAAACTTCCTGTGGTCAGTTTTCTTTTTGGAGTAAAAGACAGTGCCAAAAATATGGTGGAAAGTGTCTTTCTCATCACGCCACGTATTATCGAAGTGAGCTCGAAGAACCTTGGTGACTATAGCGAATATTTTAAGCCAGCGCCATTGGTAGAAGACGCTATCAATGTTGAACAAAGTACCAGTGGGCTTCCAACGCCAGAGATTGAATCGATGTCAAACAAAGGTTGGATTACTTCCACTAATAAGATTGCGCCTTTAACGCCGAGCTCTTCTACCGGCACCAAGAAGACGTCCAAAAATAAGACAAAGCAAAAGGGAGTAGCGAATGCAGCCACCTCTTCCATACCTCCTATTCTGCCTTCATCACAACCTGAAGCAACAACAACACCAAAACCAAAAAAGAAAAAAGATAGTTCTTACGATCCGCCTTTGAAGCTGCCAAAGAATCAATTAGAGCCAGATTAGGTATGCGGTAGTGCATTTTTATTTTAGCGTTATGGTTCTGAATGTTTGATCAGTTTTAGAATTTCAGACGAGGCAATGAGAGACCTTGTCGCTGCGGTTCTCGCGTCATCGAGTATTTCTATAGACACTCGTCGAAAGATTTCCTCTTTGTGCTGCGAGCCTCGCTCCTTGCACTGCATCGGCTACAATAATTTTAAAAACCCTACCAAAAATGGCCACAGTTTTATTTAATATGCTCTAGAGGGTGCCACTCATCAACGAGCTAACCTCAATCCCATAGAACTCAAAAAATTGTTGGAGCAAAAACTTCGAAAGATCTTTGCTCATCAAAAAACTTTCCTCGCCAAGAACGCCTGCTTCATTTGCTTTGTATAGTGTATTACATTGAAAAGGGCATGTTAGAAGCGCTATCCGAAGATAACGTGAGATCTGAGAACGCAGTTCTAAGGAAAAAGAGCAAGCTTATCGCGTGCCCTTTTCAATTTAATACACTATAAGAGGGTGTCTTGAAATTTAAGGGTAAGCATGTAATG
>VHCR01000004.1 GCA_016871655.1 Verrucomicrobiota bacterium | reverse complement strand
TGTGGAGATGGATGAGATGATGCAGCTGGAGAAAAAATTAAAAACATCCTCGTTAGATTTGAATGACTTTTTAATGCAATTCAAAATGATTAAGCGAATGGGGCCTTTGGAAAATCTGCTTGGCATGCTGCCTGGTGGAGCCAACCTTCCTGCGAACGTTCTCAATGGAAAAGAACTCACTCAAGTTGAAGCGATTATTTTTTCGATGACACCTCAAGAGCGGAAACGTCCTGAAATCCTGAATGCGCGCCGCCGTCAGCGAGTTGCGCGAGGTAGTGGAACAACAGTGACCGAGGTCAACAACCTCCTTCTTCGTTTCCAGCAACTCAAGAAAATGACAAAAAACATGGGGCAAATGAAAAAAATGCTGGCCCAATTCGGAAAAAAAGGTTCTAATATACCGTCTCACTACTTTGGTAGTGGGAGGTAGTAGGTGGAAGAGAGAAAAATTGTCTTTCCTATCTCCTATCTACCATCTTCTATCTCTTAACATTATCGATTCCCATGGCAGTAGCAATTAGACTTCGTCGCGAAGGAGCACGTAATCATCCTTTTTATCGCGTCACTGTAGCAGACCAACGCAGCCCACGTGATGGCAAATTTATTGAACTCATCGGACATTATGATCCGAAGAAAAAAGGCGACAATTTTTCTATCGACTTGGAGCGCGCTGAATATTGGCTGAGCGTTGGAGCACAACCTTCTCAGACAGTGAAGAGCTTTATTACTAAGGCTCGCAAAAAAGCTGAGAAATAAAAAAGAATTAGCCATAAAGAATACAAAGGACGCAAAGAATTTTTCGAAGAAATTGGTTTTAATTTTTTCTATGAAACGACTTTTCCTTTTTTTCTTTGCAGCGTTGTTGCTTTTTTTGGGCGTTGCCTGCGATCGCCATCCTGCTTCCCAGACTATTCCTGGATATGAACAGAATCAACATCAGCTTAATGGCCAGCAAGCTCTGACCCCATCAGAGCATCCGATGAAGCTTCTTTCTGAAAAGAAGACGGCCTCTGTGAATGGAGATTGACATTTTTAGTTCGATCGTGTAACACGTCTGCATGATGATGACTGAGCTAGAAACAAGAAAAACAATAGGAACTCGTTTTCGAGTGGGGCAGCCTTGCGAAGATGATTCTATCGATGCCGCGGACTATCAGAGAAAATTCGTTACGGCGGTGCAGCAAGCGAGAGAGTCCATTAAACGAGGTGAGTTTATTACTCATGAAGAACTCGAGCGCGAATATTTTTCATGGACTTTCGAGTGATTGATGGTCCTGAAGCCCAGAGAGACCTTAAAGAAATCAGACGTTATATTTCGCTAGATTCTTCACAAGCAGCAGAAAGGTTTGGACGGTTTCTCTTTTCAAAAACAAAAATGCTTGCGCGTCAGCCTTGGATGGGGCGTATGGTCTCCGATTTTTGCCATCCGTGTGTTAGAGAAATTATTGTTGGAAATTATCGAGTGATCTACGAAGTTAATGAACTTGAAAAAAGGATTGAAATCCTTCGCTACTGGCACGGAGCTCGAGGCGTTCCTGAAATTTGAGAACAATCATGAACCTCATTCTCTTTGATCTCGATCACACTTTACTCAATGGTGACACTCAAAGTGAGTGGGGGTGTTATTTGGCTGATCGCGGGATTATTAGCTTCGAAGAGTATCAAAAAGCAATGGCTGTTTTTGATGCGAGTTACCGACGAGGAGCATTAGATATTGGAGCACTGCTAGAATACCAAATTGCTATTTTGAAGCTGCATCCGCTTTCGAAATTTCATCAGTGGCGCAAAGAATTTATTGAAGAACGAATTCGGCCTCTGCTTGTCAAAGCTGGCTGGGAGGCCATTCGTAAGCATCAAAAACGAGGTGATGAATTAATTTTAATTACAGCGACGAACTCTTTTCTCACGGTCCCAATTGCGGAACTCTTAGGCATCCCTCATTTAATTGCCTCGCAAGAAGAATATGATGAAGCGGGAAATTTGACGGGACGTTTTTGTGGAGTTCCTTCCTATCGTGAAGGGAAAGTGACGCGACTCCAGCAATGGTTTCAGCAGCAAGGGCGATCAAGAGAAGATTACAAAAAGATTCTATTTTATAGTGATTCTCACAACGACATCCCTCTTCTTTCTCTTGTGGATGAACCAATCATTGTGAATCCTGACGCTCAACTTCATGAGCATGCTTTAAAAAATCATTGGAAAATTGTTGACTTTGGAATCAAACGAGCATAACTAATTGATCTCTGATTTTTTCTTCCGTTGAAATGAAAATCTAATTTTCGTGCAATTTTTTTATTGCTGCGTGTTGCTCACACACGCTCTGTAGCTTCTTGCTCACTTCGTTCGCGAAAAAGCATTCGTCTGCTTTTTCGTTTTTTCTTCAACGTTTTTTTCTGCTTGTCCATTCATGGAGAGCATGCCTTTTATGAATCTTCCTAAAACAACTTTTTCATTTCTTGTTTATTTCATCCGCCGACAGTGGGTGAAGTTTACATTTATTGTTGCGGCTTCGATAGTTTGGGCCTGCAGTAATGCGCTCTTTCCTTTTTTCTTAAAAAAAATCATTGATACTTTTGCAGCTCAACCTAATTTTTCCTTAGCTTGGCTTGCCGCTCGTCGTCTGGTTTTCCTGTTTATGGGATTAATGCTGACAGCTGAAATCCTCTTGAGAGTTCAAGGGTTTACCATGAACCATTTTATTCCACGATTGCGTGCAGGGATGCGAATGGCACTCTTTGAGTATGTTCAAACTCACTCAGCGTCTTATTTTGCGACACATTTTTCCGGCGCGATTGCAGGGAAAATTTCAGATGTTCCGATGAATACAGAACTCATCATGAGATCTTTTTGCTTTGAAATCGTGATAGCCTCCATCGAGGTAATCGTTGTTCTTGTGACCGTTGCAAAGGGGCATTTTTTATTTGCATTCATTTTTTTAGCATGGTTTCTCATTCATGTTGGAATCACTTTTTATGCCATTAAAAAGAGTCGTCGGCCTTTAGAGGAGCACTCAGACGCTGTCACACGACTTTCTGGAAAAATTGTTGATACGATTACCAATATTCAAAGCGTTAAACTTTTTGCGCGAGAAAAGTACGAGAGAGATTATCTTGAGCAATTTCAACAAGATGAAATGGATAAGTCCATTCGATCTCAAGGGATTTGGCAACGGCGGTGTATTTTATTTAGCTTAAATATGCTTTGCATGTTTTTTGGACTCCTAGCGCTTTTAATTCTTGGATGGAAAGAGCATTCCGTCACGCTTGGAGATTTTGTGCAAGTGATGATGCAAGCCTCTTTTCTTGCGGGGTGGATGTGGTTTGTGAGTTTCCAAATGTCACTTCTTACAACACGGGTAGCAGCAATCAATGCTGCATTAGCATTAGTACAAAAACCTCAAGATATCATCGACGCTGCGAATGCAGTTCCCTTAAAAGTTCAACGAGGTGAAATTAAGTTTGATCACGTCATCTTTTCTTATCAGCAAGAACCTGTTTTTGAAAACCTCAACGTTACAATTCATGCTGGAGAGAAAGTTGGGCTCGTCGGTTTGTCAGGAGCAGGGAAGACAACGTTCATGAATCTCATTTTGAGATTGTATGATTTGCAAAATGGAAAAATTTTGATCGATGAGCAATCCATCGCAGATATCACGCAGCAATCATTACATGAAAATATCGCTGTTATTCCGCAAGAGCCGCTCCTTTTTCATCGCACCTTGATGGAAAATATTCGCTATGGTCGCTTGGAAGCCTCTGATGAAGAGGTTCTGGAGGCATCTCGACAAGCGCACTGCCACGAATTTATCGAGCAGCTTTCTGAGAAATATGAAACGCTGGTTGGGGAACGTGGTGTCAAGCTTTCAGGAGGACAGCGTCAGCGGATTGCTATCGCACGAGCCTTGTTGAAGAATGCACCGATTCTCATTCTTGATGAAGCGACTTCTTCACTCGATTCTTTGACCGAGAAAAAAATCCAAGAAGGATTGCAAAGGTTAATGCAAGGAAGGACGACTATTGTGATTGCTCACCGTCTCTCAACGCTGGCAGCCATGGATCGCATTTTAGTTTTTCACCAAGGAAATATTGTCGAAGATGGAACGATTCAAAATCTCCTAGAAAAAGGAAATCATTTCGCAACGCTCTGGAAAATGCAGCAGGAGGAAAAATCTGTTGATGGAGATTGACGCAGTTCAAAAGATCTGTTAGGACAGTTGCATGATGATGACTGAGCTCGAAACAACAAAAACAATGAAAAAACGAATTTCTGTCAGACAGCCTTGCGAAGATGATTCTATCGATGCGGCGGACTACCAGAGGAAATTTATTGCGGCTGTACAGCAAGCGAGAGAGTCGATTAAACGTGGTGAGGTTTATACTCTCGAAGAAATTAAAAAAGAAATTCCTTCATGGATTATCAGGTAACTTTTGCTTCTGAAGCTCGTTCAGATCTTCGAGATATCATTGGTTATATTTCTCTCGATTCACCTTTAGCAGCAGAGCGCTTTGCTACCTTGCTGACGATAAAGACAGAGAAGCTTTCTACGCATCCTTGGATGGGGCAAATAGTGCCTGATTTTCGTCATTCTTGTATTAGAGAAATCATTGTTGGAAATTATCGAATAATCTACGAAGTTAATGAGCTTGCACGAAGCATTGAAATCCTTCGCTACTGGCATGCAGCCAGAGGGGTTCCTGAGATTTGAAAATGCAGCAAGAGCAGCAAGATTCTTCGATTGAAGATTGATCATCTCGATAGCAAGGTGCTAAGCTGACCGGATGAAATGTGTCATTCTAGCAGGTGGCCTCGGAACGCGCATTAGCGAAGAAACCGTGCTTAAACCAAAACCGATGGTAGAAATAGGTGGAAAGCCGATTCTGTGGCACGTGATGAAAATTTATTCTGCTCATGGCATCCACGATTTCATCGTCTGTGCCGGCTACAAGGGGTACCTGATCAAAGAATATTTTGCGAATTATTTTCTCCACATGTCTGATGTGACGTTCGACATGAAGGAAAATAGCATGGAGGTTCATGAGCGTTATGCGGAGCCATGGAAGGTGACGATTGTTGATACTGGCGAGGAGACGATGACCGGAGGGCGGTTAAAAAAAGTGGCTCGTTATCTCGACAACGAAATATTTTGCATGACGTATGGTGACGGAGTTGGCGATGTTGACATTCCAAAAGTTTTAGAAACGCATCGGCATTCAAAGTGCAAAGCTACCATGACCGCTGTTCAGCCTCCCGGGCGCTTCGGGGCCTTGCACCTTGAAAATAATAGCGTCACTCACTTTATTGAAAAGCCAGAGGGAGATGGAGGTTGGATTAACGGAGGATTTTTTGTTTTAGAACCTAGCGTGTTGGATTACATCAAGCATGATCAAATGATTTGGGAACGAGAGCCACTCCAGCAACTAGCGCAAGAAAAAGAATTGAACGCTTATCAGCATCGTGGCTTTTGGCAGCCGATGGATAGCTTGCGTGACAGACAATTGCTCGAGGACCTTTGGAGGAGGGGGGAAGCTCCGTGGAAAGTTTGGTAACATCTCAATTTTCAAAGCAAAATTGAGATGAGTTGAAGTTGAAAGTTGAAGTTGAAGAAAATCATCGGTAGAAAATTTTTTTCTTAAACTTAAACCTTAAACCTCAACAACGACACGACACTTTAATTTATGTGATCTTTTTGAAAGTTAGTTCTGCTATGAATTTTTCTACCGTTTATAAAAACAAGAGAGTGTGGCTCTCTGGCCACACCGGTTTCAAAGGTGCATGGCTAGCGGAATGGCTCTTGCAGCTTGGTGCAGAGGTCCATAGTTACGCTTTGGAACCAGCGACGACTCCTGCTCTTTTTAATCAATTGAATCTTGCTTTACGATTGAATCATGAAGTTGGGGACGTGCGAAATTTTGAGCAGTTGCAAAAATCAATCATCTCATTCGAGCCCGATTTCGTTTTTCATTTAGCGGCTCAACCGTTGGTTCGCTATGGGTACCAAGAGCCGATAGAAACTTATGAAACCAATGTAATGGGGACGTTGCATGTGCTCGAAGTGATGCGTGAGTTGCAGAAAATTTCTTCCAAACGCATTGCTGCTGTCATGGTCACGACTGACAAGTGTTATGAAAATCTTGAAGATCAGACGGCCTATCATGAAGAACACCCCTTGGGAGGCCATGATCCTTACAGCTCCAGCAAGGCGATGGCTGAAATTGCAACAGCCGCTTATCGACGTTCTTACTTCTTCAATACTTCTACTGTTCATGTAGCTACAGCTCGTGCCGGCAATGTGATTGGTGGAGGAGATTGGGCCGATGATCGGATTGTTCCAGATGCAATTCGTGCTTTAGAAAAAAACAAGCCAATCCTTGTTCGTAATCCTTCTTCAGTAAGGCCTTGGCAGCATGTTCTGGAGCCACTTTGCGGCTACTTAATGTTGGGAGCTAAATTACATAAAGATCGCGAACTAGCCGGAGCCTTTAATTTTGGACCTGATCCAAAAGAAAATTATTCTGTTATCGATGTGGTGAGTGAAGTTTTAAAACACTGGTCAGGTTCTTGGAAGGATGTGAGTGATCCAACTGCACCGCATGAAGCCCGACATCTCAATCTTTCGATTAAAAAAGCGAGAGAAGTTTTAGGATGGCACCCTGTTTGGAATTTTGAAAAAACAATCGAGCGGACTGTTGAATGGTATCGTGCTTACCATGAAGATCCGAAGAGCGCACTGGCCACAACCCGGAAACAGATTGCGGCTTATGAAGCGGACGCAGAAGAGGTCAGAAATTCACCACAAAGAACACAAAGTGGCTACGCCACACACAAAGAACACAAAAAGATTTTTTCTATAGAAAAAATCTAAGTGTTAAAAATAGCTGTTTTCTTTCAAATGTTCGTAATCACAACTTTTCAAGTTCTCAATTTTATCTGTGCTTCTCATTTTCAAAGCCTAAAATTTTTTTTGTGATCTTTGTGTTGCCGCTTTAGCGGCATTTGTGATCTTTGTGGTGAATTTCTTTCTGATTGGACTACATTGGTAGTAACAAATTTTATGAACAAAACTCCTGCTGAATTGAAAAAAGAAATCCTTCGTCTCACGCGAGAATACTCTTCGCTCATGCATCAAGCGAATTTACCAGCTTCAAAAAAAGAAGCTGATTTTATTCCTGGTGAAACGATGATTTCCTATGCGGGTCGCGTCTTTGATACTGATGAAGTAGAGGCAGCGGTGGGAAGCACGCTTGATTTTTGGCTGACGTTGGGAGAGCAAGGAGCAGCCTTTGAAAAAGAGTTGGCAGCTTTTCTTGGTGTCAAACATACGCTTTTGGTGAATTCAGGTTCTTCAGCAAATTTGATCGCGCTCTCAGCGTTGACCACCCACAAACTCCCTTCCCATCAGCGTTTGCAGCCTGGAGATGAGGTGATCACTGTCGCGGCTGGTTTTCCAACAACGGTGACACCGATCATTCAATGTGGAGCGATTCCTGTTTTTCTCGACAACAATCCTGCGACTGGAAATATGAATGTTGCATTGTTAGAGGAAGCGTTTTGTGAAGGAAAAACAAAAGCCGTGATGATGGCTCATGCACTTGGAAATCCTTTTGACTTAGGCATGGTTTTAGAATTTTGTCGACGTCACGGACTTTGGCTGATCGAAGATAATTGTGACTCGCTTGGTTCTACCTACTCGATGCCGCTCGAGCGTGCTAAAAAATTGGGCATCACCGAAAATTCTCCTGGAATTCCTAGCGATGGAAAAAATATTACGCGTTATACTGGAACGTGGGGGGATCTTTCTACGCAATCATTTTATCCGCCGCATCATCTCACGATGGGGGAGGGAGGAGCGGTTAATATCATTTCACGTCCGCCGCTCAAGTCTTATGCAGAGAGCTTTCGCGACTGGGGGCGCGATTGCTGGTGTGCTTCCGGCAAGGATAATACCTGCAACAAACGTTTTGGCTGGCAGTTGGGAGAGTTGCCCAAGGGATATGATCACAAATATATTTACAGTCATTTTGGGTACAACTTGAAGCCACTCGACCCTCAAGCTGCTATTGGACGTGAGCAGCTCAAGAAGTTGCCATCTTTTATTGAGGCTCGGAAAAAAAACTGGGAGATCTTGCGTGCAGGATTAGCAGACTTGGAAGATTTTTTTGAATTTTCTTTGCCGACTCATGCGACCAGCTGGAATCAAGATGGTACGTTCAGTTGGGATGACTCTGGACATCGGAGTAACTGCTCGTGGTTTGGATTTATGTTGCGCGTGAAATCAACAGCACCCTTTTCTCACACGGATCTCGCGCGTTATCTCGAAGAGAAAAAAATTGGGACGCGAATGTTTTTTGGAGGCAATCTCTTGCGGCAGCCAGCATTTGTGCAGTTGAAAAAAGATCGCCCTCACGCGCTGCGCGTCGTAGGAAGCCTCTCTGGAGCTGATGAAATCATGAGTAGTGCTTTTTTTCTTGGGACTTATCCAGGGCTAACGCAAGCGATGTTGGAGTATGAAATAGAAACTATTAGGACTTTCATTAAAAATAAAAAATAGTAATTTACCTTTTGCATATGAAATCATTTTTATTCTCTTTGTTGGTGGCTTCTTCTTTTTTTCTGCAGATCCCAAGTCTGCTTGCAATTGATCCTCCAGAGAATGCTGCTTCAGCAAAAGCAATCCCTGGAGTACTTGCTCTGAGAGCTACCACCTCCCTTAGAGCCCCATTAGAACAAATTATTTCTTCAATGGCCTTGATCGCAGCAAATCCTGAAGATGATGCAGCGGCACTTTTTGATTTGCGTCTTGCATTAAGAAGGTCCTTTGCTGCCCTCACGCTTTATAGCGATCTTTTACCCCAGCAGGAAGCTCAATGGGTGAGAGAGCAGCTAACTCAATTGAGAATTGTAACTGATGAAATACGAGATGACGATGTCGCTTATCAAATTTTGATGAATGAACTTGGTTGTGAGAGCTATCCCTTCGGTGATTTCAAGATAGAGAGGAATGATCTTCAACAACCTTTATTAGCGCTTCTAGAAGGTTTTCAAAAAAATGATCTTTTTAAAAATAAGGTAGAGCAGATGTTAGCGCAAGTGGCCTGGCCTGCGGAAAAAGGAAGCGAGCCTTCTTTCCAAGAGCTAGCAAAACAAAAATTATCACTTTGTTTGACACAGACTTTTATCTCGTTGCCGGATGAAGAAACTTCTTTTGTGGAGCTTCACCGTTTTCGGATTCGCATCAAAAAATTGCACTACATGGTTGAATTATTAGAAGATGTTTTTTCTCCTGAGAGCTACTCGACAATTTATCCTCAATTAGTTTTGCTGCAGAGCACGCTGGGAAGAATTCATGATCTTTTTAATTTAGAACAAAGAATTGAGCAGAAATTAAATAGTTCCACTGGTGCTGATGCTGCTTTCTTTCAAACCCTTCTACTCAAGTGCGGAGAGCTACTTCAGCAATCCCACCAAGATTTTTTTGAGAATTTTACTCCTGCTGTTTTTCAAAAGTTACAGGATGACATTAGAGCCGCAATTGACCTGTGGTAAGAAAAAACTTTTTTCCCTCCACTCCTCTTGAACGGCTGCCCATTCTTTTTGAAAATCTTTGTTTTCTAAAAATTGAGAAAGAAGATAATCAGCATAGATTTTTCCAGCATAGACTTCGCTAGGATAATGACGACCGATAATAACTCGGCTCCATGCTGCTCTTTTGGCCTGCTCTAGAAGAGGCTCTTTGTATGACTGAAAAAACTGACTTAGTAATGCAGCGCATAAAAACGCTCTCGTGCTATGGCCGCTCGGATAGGTATAACCAACATCTTGGTCGTGAGGGGTCATCTTGGTCCAACTTGGAGGACGTGGTCCTTGGAAAATATTTTTTGCCGTCGTGCAGGCGATGATGACGTCATTGCGGATTTTATCAAAAAAAACTTTTGTCACCGGAAAATTTTCAGCGGTAAAATTGGAACCAAGAACATCGGAGTAGTCAAAGACACTATCTTCAATGATGCTCATCGCATAATCTTTGTCTGCTTGAGTTGCTGTTGCCATGGCGCACTCTTGTAGAAAAAGATCTTCCTCTGGGGTTAGACATTGCTTAGGAGTATCGCTATTTTTTTCAGAGAGTTCAGCGCCTGGTAGAGGAGGGAGGACTTTGGTGATTTCCAATGAAGCGATATCGAGAAAATAAGGGGTCAGGTTAAGTTGATCGCTGGAAGAAGTCGGCTGATGTAAAGATGAAGGATCTTCCGCTTTAACGAGCAGGGCAGAGAGAACAACAAAGCAAAGACAAATTTTAAAGAGTGAAAGCATTTTCATAGGAATGGTGAAAAAAGCTATCGTCAGCAGTGTGAAATTCAATCTAACATTAAAAACATGAACGAATTATTTCTTTTCCTTCTTGACGATGGATATTCGATCTGTTAACGCTTCTTCATGATGATGCAACAACCACCACATCTTTCGAGCTTCGATTTAGCAGAACCTGCTTGCGAAGATCTTGCTTTCGATTCTATTCCCTATGATGTGGAGCTCAAAGCAGCAATCGAAGAGGCGCTGGCTTCCGTTAAGCGAGGAGAATCTATTCCTTTTGAGGAGTTTGAAAAAGAGATTGATTCATGGTTTTCCAAGTAGCCGTTACTCCTGGGTCTCGACATGATCTTAGAGAGATTCAGCGATATATTGCCCGTGATTCTGTTTTTATTGCGCAGCGTTTTGTATCACTGCTTCGTGCGAAGACAAAAATACTTGGCAGGCATCCCGAAATAGGTCGAGTTGTTCCTGAGTTTAATCATCATGCCATACGAGAGATCATTGTAAAAAATTATAGAGTGATTTATTACGTTGATTTGTTGAACAAAAAAATTGAAGTTCTTCGGTATTGGCATACGGCTCGAGGAACTCCAAATATTCTACCTTATGAGTAAAAATAAAATTTCAAAGACACTTCCTCAAGAAGATCTTGAGCATGTCTTAATGTACACGAAGCCACTCTGGGAGCAGCTTCGCGGAGGTCGGATTTTTGTGACGGGAGCGACTGGTTTTTTTGGAATGTGGTTGTTGGAAACTTTTTTGCATGCGAATGAGCAATTGGATTTAGGAGCAGAACTCGTAGGGCTCAGTCGTGATCCTGCTGCTTTTGCGGCAAAAGCGCCTCACATCGTTAAAAGTCCAGCAATCAAAATGCATGCTGGCGATGTCCGAGATTTTATTTTTCCAAAAGAAAAATTTTCTCACATCATTCATGCAGGAACAACTTCCAGTGCGCCCGTTCCGCCATTGGAAATGTTGGAAACTATCACGCGCGGAACGCGGCGAGCGCTTGACTTTGGAGTGGCCTGTGAAGCAAAACGATTTCTTTTTGTCAGCTCCGGTGCCATTTATGGTGAGGCGCCATCAGCGCAATATTATTTTTCGGAAGAAGATCAAACTGCTCCCGATCCTATGAAAGCTGGCTCTGCATATGGCGAAGGAAAACGTCTCGCTGAATTATTATGCCGAATTTATCATGAGAACCATTCGCTCGAAACGACGATTGCGCGCTGTTTCGCCTTTGTCGGACCACACCTGCCGCTTGATGCTCATTTTGCGATCGGGAATTTTTTGCGCGACGCCTTAGAAAAAAAACCGATTGTTATCAAAAGTGACGGTGGCTCTGAGCGCTCCTACCTCTATGCTGCCGACCTGATGATCTGGCTCTGGACGATTTTATTTCAAGGTGAACCGTGTCGCCCCTACAACGTGGGCTCAGAGCGAAGCATCAGCATCAAAGCACTCGCCGAGCTCGTGCGTGAAACTTTGGACCCTCAACAAAAAATCCAAATTGGCATCGGCGGCAAAACTTCATTTTATGTTCCTAGCACGAAGCGCGCGCAGGAAGAGTTGGGATTGAAAGAGCTGGTGACGCTTGAAGAGGGAGTGAGGAGATATTTTGATTGGCTAAAATAAAATTTAGCGAGACAGCTTGCAGGCGATTTGAAAAAGGTAGGATGTATTAGCTCCTCCTCAAGCGTTTAAGTTATTTAGGGCAATAACATCAAAACCACAATTCGCAACCAATCGACGGAGGGATTCTTCTGAATAGAAATTGATATGTTCGTGCCAGTGGCGTTTTTTTAAGTGAAGATTTTTATCTCCATTGGCGTGCTGCATGATTTCTTCAAAAGGAACTTCAAGATATAAGATTGTCTCGGGGTTCATGGCTTCTTTGATTTCTAGAAGTAAGTCCGAGGGGTAGGGAACGTGCTCCAAGACGTTGCTGCAGACAATAAGATCGTAACTGGTTTTTAAAATAATTTTTTTATCGACGACCTTGGCACCTTGAATCGGTTGCTTGTTGTTGATTTCATAAATGTGCAATAGGGAGTTTTTGGTTTTAAAGGGGGTGTTTCTACCAGTATCTCCTCCCCAGTCTAGTGTTTTAATGGGAAAAGTGAGAAAAGGTGTGAGAAATTCTTCTATTTGAGGTAGGTAGGTCACTCCTCCAGTTAGTATGTCATTCCGATTTTTATAACCGGGTTCATAGTGTTCTCTCAACTTGGTGTATTCTTTCTCTCGATATCCCTCGTAGAGTGATGAGAGCTCTCTTTCTGAAAACCGCATATCTAAAAAAAGAAAACTGCAATTTGAACAAAAGGTTGAATGGCATAATGTGTAGGCTATTCCTATTGGAACAGTTTTTAGTCCCCATGTTTCATCGATTTTTATCGGTGCATGACCTAAAGCCCGATGAGCAACAAAAGGCATTAGTATTGCTGGAGATTTTTTGAGAATTTGGTGGTTGCAGCATGGACATACTATAGCAACTCTCTCTCTTTCTCTCTCTCTGCTTGTAAGTTGGGTAGCTAGTTGTTGTAGTTTCAGAAGTTTTTTTCATGAAATGGATCGTTGAAAAGCGAATTCAAAAGTCAGCAGGCCAAAGATAGGTCCTTTTTCAGCAAGATGTCAAAATATTAGATTGACTCAAAAAAGTTATAATGGACGATGAAGCCTTTATTCTTTTAAACCAATGATACGAGTCGCTGACTACATTGTTCGAAAATTAACGGAGCATGGGATCAAAGATGTTTTCATGGTGACCGGAGGAGCTGCGATGCATCTCAATGATGCTTTTGGGCGTTCTCAAAAAATGAAAATCACCTGTTGCCATCACGAGCAAGCGTGTGCAATGGCGGCAGAGAGTTATTTTCGTCTCACGAATCGCTTAGCTGCTGTGAATGTGACAGCGGGTCCTGGTGCGATTAATACGATTAATGGAGTTTTTGGAGCTTATGTGGATTCGATGGGAATGATTGTTATTTCCGGACAAGCAAAATGGGAAACGCTTGTTCGTTCTACAAATTTGCCACTGCGACAACTTGGCGATCAAGAAGTTGATATCGTGCAGATGGTGCAAGGAATTACAAAATATGGAGTCGTCATTCAAGATCCAAAAACGATTCGATATCACTTAGAACGTGCTTTGCATTTAGCTTCCTATGGGCGTCCTGGTCCGGTCTGGCTGGATGTGCCGATCAATGTCCAAGGGGCCTTGATTAATATTGAGGAACTTGAAGGTTATGATCCGAAGGAAGACCAAATAACATTTGAAACAAAAAATCTGAGGAAAGTTATTGGGAATATTATTGAACAGCTTTCAATCGCCAAAGCACCTGTCATCTACGCTGGAACTGGAATTCGTTTATCAGGACAGTATGACAATTTTTTAAAATTGATTGAGCATTTGAAAATTCCTGTCGTAACAGCGTGGAATTCTAATGATCTTCTTCCAGATGATCATCCTTGTTATGCTGGGCGTCCTGGATCCGTTGGCAATCGAGCTGGAAATTTTACCGTTCAGAATGCTGACTTTGTCTTGGTGCTAGGGTGTCGCCTCAATATCAGATTGATTTCTTACAATTGGGAAAATTTTGCGAAACAAGCGCGAATCGCCATGATCGACATTGATACAGCGGAATTAAAAAAGCCAACATTGAAAATCGATGTGCCCGTTCATGCAGACTTACGCGAGGCCTTGCCATTATTGTTGGAAGCATCGCAGCGGTGGAAACCTCATCACGAGCAGTGGCTTGACTGGTGCCGAGAAAGGCTCGAGTTTTATCCTCCAGTGACTTCAAAAATGAAGGAAGATCACAACAATGTGAACCCTTACTACTTTATGAAGCAACTTTTTCAGCAGCTCGAGTCTCATGAGGTCATCGCTTGTGGTGATGGAACAGCCTGTGTGATTGCCTTCCAAGCTGCCATCATTAAAAACGGTCAACGTCTTTTTCACAATTCAGGTTGTGCGTCGATGGGATATGATTTGCCAGCAGCAATTGGTGCTGGAATCGCTCTTCCAGATCGTAAGCGTCTCATTTGTTTAGCAGGAGATGGGAGCATCATGATGAATCTCCAAGAACTTCAGACGATCGTGCATCACAAGTTGCCAGTAAAAATTTTTATTTTAAATAATCGTGGTTATCATTCGATTCGGCAAACTCAGGGGAATTTTTTCGCAGATAATATTGTTGGATGCGGAACTGAATCTGGGCTCAGTTTTCCTGATTTTAAAAAAGTAGCAGCAGCATTTGAAATGAGTTATCAACGAGTAGAAGATCATGCTTCTGTTCCTAAAATTATTGCAGAGGCGCTTGCTCATCCTCGCGCAAGCATCACCGAAGTTGTTTTAAATTTAGATCAAGCCTTTGAACCAAAACTTTCCTCACGCAAGTTAGAAGATGGAACAATGGTGACCGCAAATCTTGAAGATATGGCTCCATTTTTGTCTCGCGAAGAATTAGAGAAAAATAGATTCTTACATTCATGAAAAACCATTCTGTGAATCGTACCGTTTTAATCACAGGCGCTAGTCGTGGCATTGGAGCTGCTATTGCTGAACGCTATCGTCGTGCAGGGTGGTATATCATTGCACCAACACGAAGTCAGCTTGATTTAAGCAAGCCAGAGAGTCTTGCTCAATGGACCGAGCAACATCAATGCGATTCCATTGATGTCCTGATCAACAATGCAGCAGAAAATATTGTGGCGCCTTTGGAGGAAATAGAAGAGGACGTTTGGTTGCGAATGTTACAAATTAATTTAACAGCGCCGTTGCAGTTGATGAAAGCTTTTGGTGCTGCGATGGCTCAACGTCAATGGGGACGTATTGTCAACATTGGTTCTATTGCAGCCTTTGTCAGTCGAGCTGGTCGCACCAGTTACGCAGCAACAAAGGGTGGCCTTTTAGGCATGATGAGAAGTGTAGCCATAGAACTTGCTCCTCATGGCGTTTTGGTCAACATGGTTGCTCCTGGATTTATTGCTACTGATTTGACTTACCAAAATAACACGCCAAAAGTGATTGAATCAATGATTGATTCTGTGCCGATGAGGCGTCTTGGTCAACCCGAAGAGGTTGCGGAGCTCGTCTATTTCTTGGGCTCAGAAAAAAATACATTTATTACCGGCGCTGCTGTCCCCATCGATGGAGGTTATCTATGTCAGTAAAACAACAACTCTGTATTCATTCAGGGCAGGGGAATTATAATGTTGATTTTTTTTCTTCACTGGACGCTCTTGCTGAAGAATTAAATTTATTAGCAGATTGTTTTCTCATCGTTGACCCAACTGTTTATGAATTGTATCCAAAATTTTTTTCATCCTTAAAAAAATTTCCCATTCATTTTGCACCAGCTTTAGAAAGTGAAAAAACATTGGCTGGCATAGAACGGCTTCTAAATTTTTTACAACAAGAAAAGGCGGTCAAGAATGCCACGATCGTGGCTATCGGTGGTGGCGTGATTCAGGATATAGCAACCTTTGCGGCGCACATTTATCACCGTGGAGTTTCTTGGATATATGTTCCTACAACCTTGTTGAGCATGGCTGACAGCTGTATTGGAGCGAAGTGCGGGATTAATTTGAATGCTTTTAAAAATCAATTGGGATTTTTCCAATCCCCTTCGCGAGTGTTGGTTGGTGAACAATTTTTATCGACCTTGTCCGATTATGATCTTCGTTCAGGATATGGGGAAATTTTAAAATTATTTTTAATCGATGGAGAAAATTCTTTTGAGATTTTAAAAAAAGAAATCACAGCTCATGGTTTTAGAAATAAAAGAATTTTAGAATTTATTCAAAAGAGTCTCGAAATTAAAAAAAGAATCATTGAAGAAGACGAGTACGAAGCTGATTTGAGGCGTATCCTCAACTATGGCCACACTTTTTGCCATTCCCTCGAAGCAATTACGAACCACGCCGTTCCTCACGGTCTTGCTGTCGCTTGGGGAGTTGATATCGCCAATTATGTTTCGATGAGAAAAGGATTTTTATCGGAAGAGTGCTATCGCATGATTCATGATTTCATCAAGGTTCATTTTCAAAGTGATCTTTCGCAATCTTGCTCTGCAGCTGAGTTGATCAATGGTATGAAAAAAGATAAAAAAGCTACAGGAGGCAACGTTGCACTCATTCTTCTCAAACAACCAGGTCATGTAGATATTGTTCCAACGCCACTGGATCGTGAGTTGGAATCAGTCGTGCAAGACTATTTTAACCTAGAAAATATTTTTTCTTGGCATTAACCTGCACAACGCTCTTACTTAACAAACGTTTTTTGTCGCTTGTGATAGAAACTAAAAAGTGACATGCAAGTAAAAACCATTTATGAATCGTGATGTTTTTGAAAATTTATTTGTTCTTGAGATGACCAATAATCATCAAGGGAATTTGGATCGAGGATTGCAAATTATTAAAGAACACAGTCGTATTGTTCGATGTAATAATATTCGAGCTGCTATTAAACTTCAGTTTCGAGATGTTCATAATTTCATTCATCAAGACTTTCGTGAACGTTTAGAAATTCGTTATATTAATCGTTTACAAAGCAGTCGTCTTTCTAAAGAAGAATACGCCATTCTCATCAAGGCAATTACTAAGAGTGGTTGTATTCCAATGGCGACTCCTTTTGATGAGAGTTCAGTAGATTGGTGTGTGGAGTTTGATTTGCCTATTATTAAGATTGCCAGCGCTGATTCTAATGATTGGATGTTGTTAGAAAAAATTGCAGCCACAAAAAAACCGTGCATTATTTCTTTTGGGGGAACTCCTCTCAAAGACATGGATGATGTCGTTTTGTTTTTTGAAAATCGTAATATTCCATTGGCGATCAATCATTGTGTTGCAGCTTATCCCCATGAAGATTCAGAGGCTGAATTGGGGCAAATAGATTTTTTAAAAAATCGTTATCCAGGACATACGATAGGATACTCCTCTCACGAGTATAAAGATTGGCATACATCAATTGCTATTGCCTATGCAAAAGGAGCAAGAACGTTTGAACGACACATTGATATTAATTCCGATGGCTTTAATGTTGCTTCTTATTCTTCATTGCCCGACCAAATAGATACTTGGTTTCGAGCTTTTCATAAGACAGTGGAATTTTGTGGAACCTCGAGCAGTGCTCGCAAGGTGCCTCTTGAAAAAGAAACTAATTATTTGGATTCTTATATTCGCGGCGTCTATGCAAAAAGAGACCTCAAGGCAGGCGATTTATTAACAGAAGAAGATATTTATATGGCCATTCCTTTACAAAAAGGACAAATCTCTTGTCGCGAATTGATGCTTGGAAAATATGGACATCGCATCACAAAAGAATGCATCAAAGATCAAATGATTTCTATCGATCATATCGATTTACCACATATTACCGGTTCGCATTTTAGAGAAGTTATTTATTCAAGAGGTTTGTAATTATGAAACTCATTAGCATTGTTTCCGGTTGCTACAATGAGGTGGGTAATATTGAATATCTCGTTGATCGTGTTGCTGCAGCGATGAGGCAATGTTCTCAGTATGATTATGAGCAAATCATCATTGATAATGGTTCGATTGATGGGACTCAAGAGTTGCTCAAAAAATTAGCTCAGGAAAATCCAAAATTAAAAGTGATTTTAAATGCTAGAAATTTTGGTCACATTCGATCTCCTTATCATGGGATGATGCAAGCTCAAGGTGATGCTGTGATTTATTTGGCTTCCGATCTCCAAGAGCCTCCAGAAATGATTCCGGAGATGATTGCAAAATGGGAAGAGGGAGCTAAGGCTGCTGTTTGTGTTAAAAATTCGAGTGAAGAAAGAGCCTTGCTTTTTAACATGAGGCGTCTCTGTTATGCCGTTTTTGATCGCTTAGCCAACGTCAAGACGATTCAAAATTTTACCGGCTTTGGTCTTTATGATCGTCAGATCATTGACTGTTGTCGCGACATGCATGATTCCTACCCCTATTTCCGAGGAATGATTTCAGAAATTGGTTTGCCGATTGTTGAGATTCCTTACAAGCAGCCATTGAGAAAAAAAGGAATCACTAAAAATAATTTCTACACACTTTATGACATTGCGATGTTAGGAATGACCAACTATACAAAAATTCCTTTGCGCCTTGCTGCCATGGCTGGCTTTATCATGAGCTTACTCAGTTTTTGTGTAGCCATCGGATATTTAATTTATAAACTTCTTTTTTGGGCGAAGGTTCCTTTTGGAACAGCGCCATTGATCATTGGGCTTTTCTTTTTTGCCTCAGTCCAACTTTTCTTTATTGGAATTCTTGGGGAATACATCGGCGCTATTTACACGCAAGTGCTCAATAGGCCTTTGGTGGTAGAAAAAGAGCGCATCAACTTTTAGTAATTGCTCCACTTCTTCTGGAGAAGAAGTGGAACAATTACGTTGAAGAGTTGAAGGGTTGAAGAGTTTAGAATACACTCACGAATTGAGCTTATTCAAAATCACTTCTCTTTTTCTAAAAAGAGTTGAGCAATTTTTAAATCGTATGTTGAAAAACCATGATCATTCATTTCTAACGAAACTTCTTTTTGGAGTCGGTACTCTCTTTCTTTTTATTGTTGCAGTGGCGTGGCTTTTCCAAGCACCTTCGGCTGAAGAAGCCTTTGGTGACACGGGAAGGTTGTGGGATATTAGGCATGGATCTTTTTCAGGGTGGAGTCCGCATTTTCTTTTGGGAGGTAATTTGGTGATTCAGCAGGTTGCTGCATGGATTATTTTAATTTCCAATTTATTTATCACTATTTTTGAACCTTTGATTGGAGGGCTTGCAGCTTTTAAACTGGTCACGATTGTTTCTTGGGCCGCCAGCGGCGTGACAATGTTTTTCTTTGTGCGTCGTTTGACGCGGGATGAGACGCAGGCGGCGGTGGCGGCTCTAGCCTACATGATGATGCCGTCGATTACGGTGGCGATGGCCTTTTATGAGCACTTCAGTGTGACGCTCTGTTTTGTTTTTATGCCGCTGATCTTGCGAGGGATTTTCGTGTTGTCGGAAGAGGAATCACTGCGCGAGATGGTGGGACTTGGGTTAGCGGCGAGTGCGATGGCGTTGAGTTATACAAAAATTGCTGTGGTGATTTCGCCGATGTTGTTGTTGTGGACGTTGGAAGCCTTGAGGCT
>VHCR01000003.1 GCA_016871655.1 Verrucomicrobiota bacterium | reverse complement strand
AGTCGTTGCGGGAACCAGCGAGGCGCGCGCATCTTGCAAGAAAACAACAATCACAATGAGAACTAAAAGTCCGGCTTCAAAAAGCGTTTTGTAGACCTCATTAATCGATTCTTTAACAATGATAGTCGAATCAAAAGGAATGTCATATTGAAGACCTTTGGGAAAAAATTTTGAGAGTTCCTCCATTTTTTCCCGAACTCCTTTAGCGGTATTGATAGCGTTCGATCCTGGCAGCTGATAGATGGCAAGGCCTCCAGCAGGATGACCATTGTATTTAAAAAATTGACCATACGATTGTGAGCCAAGTTCGACTCGAGCAACATCTTTCAAGCGAGTGATCTGCCCTCCATTTTGAGTGCTTGATTTTACAATAATCTGTTCAAACTCGCTGACTTGATTCAGCGAGGCATTGGCCGTGATCGAAAATTGAAAATCTTGATTTTTTTCTGCAGGAGGACTTCCAAATTGACCTGCCGCAAGCTCAACATTTTGCTCCTTCAGTGCATTGATAACATCACTAGGAATCAGCGATCGTTGCTGCATCTGATCGGGATTGAGCCAGACGCGCATTGAGTATTGACCAACCCCTAAGACATTCACATCGGCAACACCAGGAAGTCGAATCAGTTCATTTTGAAGATTAATCGTCGCGTAGTTATTGAGAAACAAAGCATCAAACCGATCGCTAGGAGAAGTCAACGTAATGAGTTGCAAGACCGCTGTTGAGATTTTTTTGGTAATAACACCTTGCGTTTGCACTTCCTGCGGAAGCTGTGCCAATGCCGCTGCGACCCTATTTTCCACGAGGATCTGCGCCATGTCAGGATCGGTTCCAATAGCAAAAGTCACTGTAAGAACGTACTTGCCTGTAATCGTCGAATCAGACGACATGTAGAGCATTTTATCAACGCCATTAACTTGCTGCTCGATGGGAAGCGCAACTTTTTTGATCAAGGTCTGAGCCGTTGCCCCTGGAAAGTAGGCTGTGACTTGCACTGTCGGTGGCGTAATCGGTGGATACTGCGTCACCGGAAGCACAAAGAGCGCCACCCCTCCTAGCAACATGGTGATCATGGCTAGAACATTGGAAAGAACAGGGCGTTCGATGAAAAATTTAGAGATCATTAAGAGGTTGAAGGCTGAAGACTGAGGACTGAAGGCTGTAGGACAAGCAACGCTTCGTGTCTGTTGAAGTTGAAAGTTGAAATAGAATGTTTCAATTTTGAGAAAAATTTGAACTTTGATATTTTATCAACAGAAAAGTTTAATTCTAAATTGCCGAAGGCCTTACTTTATCTACAGCCTACAGTCTATAGTCTACAGCCTCTTCTCACGGCGAAGAGTTCAACTTTACCGAAGAAGAAAATGGAATCTTAGTTGATGTCGATGGAGCTTTCGCAGGCTTTGGCTTCACTGGCGCTCCGACACGAACGTTGTTGATGCCTGAGACAATAACTGACTCATTTTCAGAAAGTCCTTCCAAGATGGCACGCCCCTCTCCTTTTCGTGGTCCGGTTTTGATATCATTGCGCTGGACAATATTTTTAGAGTTTACGGTTAAAATAAATTCTCCCACTTGATCACTTTGAATAATCGAGTTAGGTACCGTGAGTGCTTCAAAAGGAGGCCCAATCGCAATGCGAACTTTTGCAAAGAAGCCAGGGATGAGCGTGTGATCTTGGTTCGGAAAAATACCACGCGCTTGGATGGTTCCCGTCGATGTGTCTACGCTGTTGTTTACAAAATCAAGAATGCCCTCGTGGGGAAAACCTTCTTCATTCGAGAGAGCTACAAAAACTGGAAGATTTCCAACAACTTTGTTCTTATCCTGTCCCATTTTTCTTAACTCTTCACGCAAGGTGAGTGCGTCACGTGTATTAATGTTGAAATTTACGTAGACCGGCGTGATCGCTTCAATAGTTACCAAAACAGTAGGACTCATTGGACTAGTGCCGACGACAGCTCCTACATCAGCCTGGTGCGCCGCCAGAAGCCCATCAAATGGGGCTCTCACCTCGGTGTAGCCCAAATTAATTTTGGCCAATTCTAAATCAGCTTTGTCGACTTGAACTTTAGAAAGATATTTTTCAACATCGGCTTGAGATGTCGCATTTTCTTTGAGCATGAGCAATTGCCGCTGATATTCCGAACTATCGTAATCAAGGGTAGCTTGAGCTCGTTTGACTTTTTCAATGTAGCTGTCTTGTTGAATGATAAAAAGGAGATCTCCTTTTTTTACAAACTGGCCATCATTAAAATTGATCGACTCCAAAAATCCTTCGACCCGCGCCACAAGGTTAACTTGTTGCGTCGCTGCAACGGTTCCCGTGTATTCTTCAAACTTTGTCACCATCTGCTTGATCGGCGCAGCAACAACGACTTCAGGAACCGGCTTGCTGCTGCTTGTGTTTTTAAAACAACCAGTCAGTAGGCAGACGAGGAACAATAACACAAGAACCGGCCAACCGTTACGATACGATAATAGTTGGTAGTTCCTAGTTCTGTGCCGCTGCTGCGCAGCGGCAGTTCGTAGTTCGTAGTTCGTAGTTCGTAGTTGATTCACTTGTTGATCCATCAGAAAAGCTGGTTTTTATTTTACCTTGAAAAAAATTTTTCAAACAAAATTTATTATTTTTTTATAATTAGTTTTTATCTGGCCCATTCAAGAGTGAAGTGCAACAAGTACTAAAAAAATAAAAAGGCTACATGATGTGGTAATTTTTGAGGTGTACAACCAAGGAGATTACCATGGCCAAAGGCTATCATGATGTAACCAGAGAAGAAAGATCGCAAATCAGACTGCTCAAAGCAATGAGATATTCAATGTCTGAGATTGCTAGGCAATTGAAACGACATCGATCAAGCATTAGTTTAGAAATTAAGCGTAATGGTGGCCCATGGAGCTACTACACCAAGCAAGCTGACCGAAAAGCAACTGAGCGTCGTTCAGCAGCCAGCAGAAGGCCAAAGAAAATGAGGCCTGAATTGAGAGATAGAATCGTCAAAGGGATAAAGGAAGGGTGGTCTCCAGAGCAAGTATCCGGGTACCTCAAGCTGGAGGGAGCGCTCATTAGCCATGAGAGCGTTTACAAAATAATAAGAGAAGACAAAGCAGCAGGAGGGAAACTCTATAAGGATTTAAGACACCGTGGAAAACGTTACAAGAAAAGATTGAATGGGAAGAAAGCAGGCAGAGGGTGCATTCCAGGACGGGTTGATATTTCAGAGCGTCCAGAAATTGTTGAAAAGAAAATACGCATTGGCGATTGGGAATCCGATACAATCATTGGAGCCAAGAATCAAGGAGTGATCTTGAGTACTGTTGATCGTTATTCAAAATTCGTTTTGCTTAAAAATCTTGGTCAGAAATATGCGGGAGGAGTTGTAGAAGCTTTTGATGAGATGATGAAAGGTTTGATAGTCCATACGATGACTTTTGATAATGGAAAAGAATTTGCGGGTCATGAAAAAATTGCATCGATACTCAATGCATCATGTTATTTCGCTAGGCCCTATCACTCTTGGGAGAGAGGACTCAATGAGCATACCAATGGATTGGTTCGTCAATACATTCCCAAATCCAGGAATCTCAACGAGGTGACTGATGAAGAGCTTGCGCTTATTGAAGCACGTTTGAATCATCGACCCAGAAAAGTTCTTGGTTATAAAACACCCTACGAAGTCTTCTACTTCTTTCCAATTCTAACCACACTTTAGAGCAACCATATTCCTAGCTTTTAGCTTCCATGTGTTGCACTTCACTTTTGAATCGGCGACGGGAGAAGAATTAGTCGATGTTACGAAGTTTGATTAATTTTTGAGTGATATTATGGACATAGCATCATCGAACCCTGCTTTTGAGCCTGCTTTTGAGGATATGAGCAAGGGAGACTAGATGGGGCTATAATTACTAGTACAAGTACCCGTCGATCTGTGTCAATGCCAGGTGCCGCTGCCAGATCTCTTGCTTCCAATCTAACATCTGAGGAGATACTTCCTTCCTTTTTTCAACCTCATGAGAGAGCTAACGAATTTGAATCAAGACAGGAAAGCAAGGAGATGTCTGCTTCTTTGAAACATTTTCATCTGGTCGACGCTGCTTCTTCGAGCCATTCGGAGATTCCACAAAATGAAGAGCATCAAGACTCCATTCCAGACAACCAGATTGCAGTTCTGATAGCTACTGCAGTAGCAGCAGAGGATACTGTTTTTTTCGAAAACTATATTGACACTGATACTCGAAATAAAATCAGTGAATATTGCAATAAGGCAGAAGCAAGCAAAGCCGAGGCTGAAGCAAAGAATGTGAAGGGCTCACAAAACTATAAGCTTCTTCATAACATGGCTGAAATGTATTTTGCAGCAGCAGAAGCTCTCCAATGCAACCAAAAAGAAGCTTCTGATTATTTTCTTCAGGCTGCCATCACTTATAAAAAAGCTTGTATTGTAGACAGAACCGTACCTCGTCACATTTATCAGGATCTTCGTTGTGATGATGGAGAAAAAATCATGGTTGGTAATACTCCTAATCGACAGGAGTGCAAAGAATCTTATCATGCTCTCGCAACTTGCTTGGGAATGCTAGGTGAGATCATATCAAAAGGGGATGCAATAGAACAAAAAGATGCGGTGATAAGTCTTCTGCTTTTAGGAAAGAGGTATTGCAATCTCTCTATAACAGACTTTCAACCTGCTACAAATAATGCTACATCAGCAATGCAGCTGGCATTCTTACACCGTCAATGCGGAGTTGCTCTACAAGTACAAGCTGAAGCAATATTAAAAAATGAGAAAGCTGCTCAACTAGCAGCAGAGCATGCAGAGAAAGCCTTTCGTTCTGCACTTGATCCTGAACTTAAGGAAAATTTATTTGATAGCATGTTACAGCTTGGAGAAAAATCTTTAGCTGCTGCCCAAGGAATACTCCAAAAAAATGCTGCTGAATCTTCTTCCTCTTCAGCATTGTGAAATATGAGACTATAAAATTTAGGCTATGAATTGCACCACTGTCCCGACAACCAATCCGTAGACCATGTGAGCTAAGAGCTGTGCAAAGCCTGTCATGGGACCGCGATCATGATAAGAAGCAATTGGATGATGTTCTAAAATCATGATAGAAACAAGGAGCATGATGATTGCTCCGTGGACGGCGCCCAAAAATAATCCGGTTAGTGGATTGATGGGAATGTGAGAAAAGGAAAGAATAAAGACATATGCGTAAGCGAAAATAATTCCTGCGCTAACGTGAAGAACCAATCCTGGAAAGAAGGCTCCTTCTTGCTTGCGAGTTGCTAACGCTCCAACAGCTCGAACAATATCAATGTTTCCAAGGCCAATCCATTTTGGAATTTGAAGTAATAAGGTCATCGCAAGAGTTCCTGCGAAGCCGCCGATGAGTGGTGCAATATTCATGGTTTTTTAGGTAGATGGTTTAAAAAAAATTTAAACACAAAGAATGCAAGGAGCGCAAAGAATTTAATTTTCTTTCTTTGCGTTCTTTGCCTTCTTTGCGGTTAAATAATTTCTGTGCATTCTTTTCATTACAGCAACAATATTCTTCATGTAGAAGAGATAAGTTTGAAACAAATCGCTTGCGAAGTAGGAACTCCTGCATACGTCTATTCCGCAAGTGCAATCAAAAATAGTTTTCAGAAATTTCAAAAAGCATTCGTTTCACTTGATCATCTCATTTGCTATGCCACGAAGGCTAATAGCAATCTTGCGATTTTACGGCTCTTGGCCCAAGAGGGAGCTGGTTTTGATATTGTCTCAGGAGGAGAACTTTTCAAAGTGCTGCGCGCGGGTGGTCGGGCTGATCAATGCACTTTTGCAGGAGTTGGAAAATTGCCGCACGAAATCGAGTATGCGCTCGAGCAAGGAATTTACTGTTTCAACGTCGAGTCTGAGGAAGAGTTAGACGTTATAAATGAAGTTGCGAGAGGCCTTCATTGCGTGGCTCCGATTGCTTTGCGCATTAATCCTAACGTCGATGCGCCGACGCATCGCTACATTGCAACGGGTAAAAATAAAAATAAATTTGGAATTGGCCTTGATCGTGCCGAGTCTGTTTATGCGCAAGCAGCGGCTCTGCCTCATTTAAAAATTCGCGGCTTGCAAACTCATATTGGCTCTCAAATCCTCACAGCAGGTTCTTTTGGAGAAGCTGTGAAAAAATTAACGCCGCTAATTTTGAAAATAAAAAAAGAATATGGTTTGGAATTTTTTAGTTTGGGAGGAGGCATTGGAATTAACTATCAAAATGTTTTAGAAAATGAAGAGAGTGGACTAACGCTAGAAAAATATGCCACACAAGTCCTCCAGCCCTTGAAAGCACTGGGACTGCGGATTCTTTTTGAGCCGGGTCGTTTTCTTGTTGGCAATGCTGGAGTTCTTTTGACAACGGCGCTTTATCGAAAAGAAACTCCAACAAAAAAATTTCTCATCGTTGATGCAGGAATGAATGATCTTATTCGTCCAGCGCTTTACCAAGGGCATCATGAAATCGTACCGCTCCAGCGACAAGAAAATCGAGCTTTCGAAAAAATTGATGTCGTGGGTCCCGTTTGTGAGAGTGGAGATTTTTTTGCTGAAGATCGTCTTTTGCCTCACCTGGAGCCAGGAGAAACTGTGGCGATCATGAGCGCGGGCGCTTATGGTTTTACGATGGCCTCACATTATAATTCACGACCGTTGCCTGCAGAAGTTTTGGTGGAAGGAAAAATGATGCGTGTTGTGCGCCGACGAGAGACGTGGGAGGATTTGGTGAGAGAAGAGGGAAACAATTTTTAAGGATGAAAGCTTGTTGTAATATAACCCTACGCCCTCTCACGAGCAGTGACCTCGACGCCTTCATGGTCTGGGCAACAGATCCAGAAGTGACGCAGCATCTGCGTTGGGAGACCTATTCGTCGCGTGCGGCAGCGGAAGAATTTTTTGAAACGGTTGTTAAAAAGCATCCTTGGTTCCAAGCGATCGTCGTCGATAGTGAGGTGATTGGATCGATGACATTGGAAAAAAAGTCAGGAGATTTTCGTTGTGTTGCTGAGTTAGGATATGTCTCTGCAAAAAAATATTGGGGCCGTGGCTTGATGACGGAAGCTGTAGCATTGGCACTGAAACGAGGCTTTCAAGAGCTGGATGTGGTGCGTATTGAAGCTAAAACGCATCCGAACAATGTGGGCTCACAATCGGTGCTGGAGAAAAATGGTTTTGTACGTGAAGCTCTTTTAAAAAAAGCGATTGTTCGCAAAGGAAATATCGAAGATCTTTATCTCTACGCCATCACGCGCTAGTCTTGAAGAGGTATGCCCGCTCATCAAACCCAACTTGATTTTTCTAACGAAAAAAAAGAAGAAATAGTTCCTAAACAAGTCATGGAGCATATTTCTGAGCTGCGACGTCAGGTTCATTATCATGACAAGCTCTATTACGATGATGCGATGCCGGAAATTTCCGATCGTGATTACGATCACCTCTATCGCAAATTGGTAGAGTTAGAAAAAAAATATCCAACCCTTATTGCGACTGACTCTCCTACGCAGCGTGTCAAAGAGCGTGCGGAAGGTTTTCAGAGTGCACCGCACCTCGTTCCGATGCAGAGTCTGGAGAATACTTACTCCGAGGAGGAGGTGCGTGATTTTATAAAGCGGCTCGAGAAATTACTGCCGAGTGAGGAACTCTTGCTCACGTTGGAACCAAAAATTGATGGTGTGGCCATCTCCTTGCTTTATGAAAATGGAAAATTAATTCGTGGATTGACGAGAGGTGATGGAGCAATGGGGGATGATGTGACGCGTAACATCAAAACCATTTCAGGAATTCCTCACCAACTTCACGGCAATGTTCCAAAGCTGCTCGAAGTTCGTGGTGAAGTTTATCTTTCTAAAAAAATTTTTACGCAGTTGAATGAAGAGCGCGATGAAGCAGGGCTGCCGGCCTTTGCGAACCCTCGCAATGCCGCTGCTGGATCGTTGAAGCAACTTGATCCTGCGGTTGTTAAAGAGCGCCAACTCTCCGCTATTTTTTATGGATCTGGTGCCTATGAAGGTCCTGAAATCAAAACGCAGTTGGAGGTGATTGATGCTTTAAAAAAATGGGGACTTCCTACTCACGAAACAACATGGGAAGCCAGCACTTCCGAAGAGGCGCTGCAGGCTATTTGTGAGCTGGGCAAGATTCGGCATGATTATGTTTTTGAAACAGATGGGGCCGTGCTCAAAGTCAATTCGCTAACGCAACAATCCCGAGTTGGTTCCACGAGCAAAGCCCCTCGATGGGCGATTGCTTTCAAATATGAGCCTGAGCAAGCAGAGACTCGTTTGCTCGATATCACCGTGCAAGTGGGGCGCACAGGAATTTTGACTCCGGTCGCAGAGCTAGAGCCAGTAACGGTTGCGGGGAGTCGTGTGGCACGAGCGACGTTGCATAATGAAGAAGAAATTTTGCGCAAAGATCTTCGTATTGGCGATCATGTGATGATTGAAAAAGCCGGCGAGGTGATTCCTGCTGTTGTTGGTGTTTTGAAAGAAAAACGAACAGGTCATGAACGTCACTTTAAAATGCCTGAACATTGTCCTGCATGTCAGGCTGCTGTGATAAAAAAAGAGGGAGAGGTTGCGATTCGTTGTTCCAATATTCAGTGCCCCGCACAACTTGAGCGTCAGATCGAATATTTTGCGAGTCGCCGTGCAATGGACATTGCAGGCCTCGGAGAGGCTGTGGTAGCACAGCTTACCGAAGCTCGATTGTTAAAATCTGTTGGCGATCTTTATCAACTCCGTGCTGAACAATTGCTGCCACTCGAACGTATGGGAGAAAAAAGTGTCGAGAATTTATTGCGTTCTATCGATGAAAGTCGCACGCGACCTCTTTGGCGACTTCTCGCGGCGCTCGGCATTCCTCATGTAGGAGTGACTGCAGCGCGAACCTTAGCAGAACATTTTCATACGATAGAGCGACTTCAAGCTGCAACGATCGAAGAACTTTTAGCGATCGAAGAAGTCGGAGAGATCATGGCCAAGAGCATTTATGAGTGGTTGAGAGAGCCAAGGAGCATAGTACTTTTGAATCAGCTCAAAAAAGCTGGTGTGCATTTTGGAGAGGAAGATCGATCTTCTTTTTCTGCTGATGGGCCTCTGCGCGGTACGACGTGGGTTTTAACAGGAACATTGAGCCAGCCACGTGATGACATTGCAGAACTCATTCGTCAAGCTGGGGGTAAAGTCTCTTCCAGCGTGAGTGCTAAGACAACTTACTTACTTGCTGGTGAGGAGGCTGGGAGCAAGCTCGAACGAGCCAAGAAACTGAAAGTTCAGGTTGTCAATGAAGCGGAGTTTAGAAAAATTATCAACTAAAATCATTTTACTGCATCTGCATCAGTCAATCGTTGCAAGTAGGAAGGATGAGTTCCTAAGGCTGATTGCAACGACAAGTCAGAGACGATGACGCAATTTAAAAAGTTGATGGTTGGATCGCCTGCATCTTCGGAGTAAAAGCGAGTGGTGTCGTGAATTGCATAGGGTGTTCCATTAATGGTGCCAAGATAAAGCATGATGTGTCCCGGAAGGTGCAAGAATGTGGTGCCCGCAGGAAAGTGAGAAAAAAGTTGTAGTCGATCTACGTCAGAGCTGCCTGCAACAAACGTTCCGACGCGCGTTCCTGCATTGGCTTCATCTGTCGAGTTACGTGGAAGTTTGATGCCAACAGTTCCAAAAACCATATCGAGAAAGCGAGAGCAATCTTGTTGTCCAAAAGAATCACCCCAGCCGTACGGTTGATTTAACATCGCGAAGGCAGCTTCGTAAATGTTGCGAGCGGTGTAAGGAAGGTAGCCGATGTGAACTTCATCAGTGTTCATGGTTGCTTCAATAATTTTTAAAGAGCCATCAGCACTTGCAGTTGGCATTTTTACCGTCACGTTGTCGCCAGCACTGCTCACCAATGGCAATGTCATTCCCATACGAATGCTGTCATAGTAATCTGTTTTTTCCGAATTGAGAAAAAGATCAGCGTGAGGTTGAACGGCAACAACAGGAGAGTTCATATCAGAAAAAATGCGGACTTGCTCTTCGGTTCCCAATGCCACATCAGCAGCAGCGACCCAGCCATCACAAATTTCAGTGACGACGTAGTACCATTGTTGATCGTTGGAAATATGTAACACGACTACGGGCGTGCCAACATCGAGCGCGCTGTTTTGCAACAAATCAAACAATCCGAGTTTGTAGGTGTAAAGCCCATCACCGGGATCATAGAGTCCTTCATTGGTTGGGAGGACTCGTTCATTGGTATAATGCACAACCATGCCACAGGTCGGTTTCATAATGCTTCCAGCATGATCAAGATTCATCGTTTGACGAATTTCATCAAAGAGTGAGCTGTCGGCCTGAATTCCATCAATAGTGATCAGCTGTTGATTGATGATCGATTGTAATGTCTGTTGTTCTGAGGCAGCAAAAGAAGTTGGATTGAAACTGGTAAAAAGACGAAAAATATTTTTGGTGCTCTTTTGATGATTAGCTAAGTTGAATACACTGATGGCTTGAGGATCCATGATGACGGCATCGGGAGAAGGATGTTGGCTGATCCAAAATCCTGCCATCGTCATCTCGCGATCGACATGAGGGAGTATGACTGGGGTTTTGTAATCATCAGCTTGCAGTGATAGCGATAATAAAAAAAGTGAGATAAAGATTCTTTTCAACAACATGGGATGGAGTATAAATGTGGTTGTTCTAGAGTACAAATGATAACTCGACCTCTTCGCTATGCTGGCTCTTGGTACGAAGCTGATCCAATTTTTTTGGAGCGTCAGCTCAATGGTTTTTTTGCAGCTGTTGCGAAGGAAGAGTTAGCGCCAGATGACATCTCTGCTTTAGTAGTACCTCATGCTGGGTACGCTTACTCCGGAGCGGCTGCTGCTGACGCGTATAAGGTTGTTATGGGGAAAAAAGTGGAGCGAATTTTTTTATTGGGACCGAGTCATCATATCGGATTTTCTGGAGTTGCATTTCCAAGAGTAGATTTTTTTGAGACACCTTTTGGAAAGTTATCAATCGATCAAGAAGTGATAGCTGCGTTACGACAAGAGCCTCATTTTTTGGAGCAAGAAGCCGCTCACTCGATCGAGCATTCACTTGAAATGCAACTTCCGTTTATCAAAAAAATTTTTCCTAATGCAGCACTTGTTCCTCTTCTTGTTGGGAGTTTGCAAAATCAGCAGGAAGTGGAAACCATTGCAGCATCGATTAAAAAATATTTGAGAGAAGATGATCTTGTAATCATTAGCTCTGATTTCACTCATTATGGACCTCGTTTTTCGTTTATGCCTGAATCGGAAAAGATGAAGGAAAAAATTCAAGAGTTTGATACTCGTGCCTATGATTATCTCGAGCAACTCGATGTTTCTGGATTGCTAAATTTTTATCAAGAAACGGGTGTAACAATTTGTGGGATTTATCCCATAGCGATTTTGTTAGCGCTCTTACCACAGAAAATAAAAGTTTCACTCTTGGCTTACTATACCTCTCAAGATGTAGTAAAGAATGATCCAGAGCATTCGGTGAGTTACATGGCGATTGCTTTTTCAAAAAAATGATCTCAAAAAATGACCAAAAAAATTTGATGATGTTAGCTCGTGTAACATTGGAAGAATTTGTAAAACGAGGGCAATTGCCATCGGTGGAATCACTAGGTATCCCCTTGAGTACTGTATTGCAAGAGCCTTGCGGAGCCTTTGTTACGTTGTATCTCATCCAAGGAACAGAAAAGATGTTACGAGGTTGTATTGGGACTATTCGTCCAGTGCAGCCGTTGTATCAAGCTATCATTCAAAACACCGTGGCTGCCGCAGCTCGCGATCCACGTTTTTCTCGGGTTAGAGAAGAAGAGCTTTCTGACATTGCTTTAGAAATTAATATTCTCACGCTCCCGAAAAAAATTGCCTCTTACGAACAGATTCAACTTGGTCGCGATGGAATTATTTTCCACTTAGGAAATGCTCAATCTGTTTTTCTTCCCTCAGTGCCACTGACTTTTCATTGGGATCTACGACAAACTCTTTCGCAGCTAGCTTTGAAAGCAGGCTTTCCTGCAACAGCATGGGAAGCAGCAGAGGCCTGGTTTGAAATTTTTGAGTCAGAAATGATGCAAGAAAAAAACTAGTGCGTTTCCAAAGCCTGCGCTTGCAAAGCCTGAATTTTTTTGAGTTGGGCAGAGGCGCTGTCGCTTAATGATTTTAACTGGTCCAAGGTGCACGTATTCTTTCCACTGCAGTTCAAGATGACTGGTTGATTGTTCAGTGTGACTTGAACGGTATAGGTTCCATTGCCTTCGTCAAAGAGTTCTAAATTCAAATCGGAAGCGTACGGAGGAATCGTAGTTAAGGGAGTTGTTGCTCCTAAGGCGGTCATAAGAACCAATAACGTGCTGTCATGTCCACAGTAGAGACGATAGCGAAGAGGTTGAGTAGGTTGAGTGGCATTTTGAAATGAGTTGTTAATTTCTTGAAGCAGATTGGCTGCTGCTGCTTGGCCGACGGTCTTATTTTGAAAAACAAAACAAGTTGCCCATAGTCCTGCATTAATAATTGTGGTGGTATCCTCCTTGCTGAGAAGGGGAGGCATGGGAATTTTGTTGAGCTGATAAATAAAAAGCGTGTCTCCTAGGTTTTTTAAATCATAAAGTTGTGTGATGGGAACTCCAGTTGCTTTGCTCCAGCGTTCAAAGTTGCCCTTAAGTGACTGTTCTTTTTCTTGCCATTGTTGTGAAGAAGTAATGACCGATTGAAATAAGTCATGAAAATTGAAGTTAAAATCATTATCGGGGAAGAGTAAATCTTCTTGAGTTCTAGGACGGTTGTGCGTCGGAATAATAGGGCATCCCGAAATGCTTAACGGACCAGTGCCAAAATAAAGCCCCATGAGAGCGGAGTTAGCACTCATGATGGTTCTATTTAAACCCGTTGATCGGGCTTCCATCGTTTCTGGAAGATAATGATCAGGCAGGAGGTTCGATTGCGTGATATAGCGATTGCTTAATTGTTTTCCTAAAGCAAATTCTTGGTCAATTCCTTTTTTAGTAAGTTCCTCAAGTCCTCCTTGCCAAGTGTGAGGAGCTGTAGGGATTTCCATGAGAGGATTTCGATCACCATGTCGAATGAGATCTACAGCAAAAATAAGTTTTCCATGTGGGGTCGAAATATTCCCAATTGTCGAAGAAGCAGGAATGGAGTCAGAGTTGCCTGCATGTGTTAGAGAACATCCTGTGGACAGGAGCAAAAAAAGAGCTAACAACAATAAGCTTGGAGAGCGGAGGGAAAGTTTCAATTTCATGATAAAAATAATAATCCAAGAATGATGTTTTTGCAGAAGAAAAATTAATTTTTCTCAAAATTTTTCTTCGGGAGTTGTAGGCGAAGCAAGCGAAGACTGTTGAGTACGACGAGGAGAGTACTTCCTTCATGAGCAGCAACACCCAGTGTTAATGGGACTTGCATCAAGGCAGCGGAGGTCACCATGATAAGCACGGTTCCGAGAGCAACGGTGATATTTTGATAAATAATACGACGTGCTTTTTGGCTAATGAAACGTGCCAATGAAAAATTCTCGAGACGATCATTCATTAAAACAATCTCAGCTTGTTCCAATGCTGCATCGGAGCCACGCGCTCCCATGGCAACGCCCACATCAGCTGCGGCAAGGCACGGGGCATCATTCACACCATCACCGATCATCGCAACACGGATACGACCTGCTTGTTTAAATTTTTCAATAGCGGCGACTTTTTGTTCAGGAGAAAGCTCTGACAAAATTTCTCCCACGCCAACTTTATTCCCGGTCATTTCAGCAGCAGCACGGTGATCGCCTGTTAGCATAATGGTTCGGATTCCATCCTGATGGAGTTCTCTTAAAGTGATAGCTGCTTCTTCGCGAATATCATCAGTAAAGATCATCCGACCGAGGAGGCCATTGCCAGCGACCCAAACGACAGCTCCTTGTCCTGCTGTGAAGGAGTTGAAGTCGGAAGTGGAAGTTGAAGACAAATTTAACTGCTGAATCAAACGAAAACTTCCCATAACATAGGGAGCTCCCTCAATCATCGCTTTGACGCCAAGGCCGAGGAGAGTTTCAAATTTTTCTACTTCCTTCGTCGTGACAGGCCACATGGCAGCAGTTCTTCGGATGGCGAGAGAGAGAGGATGCTCTGAGAGTCGAGCTAAGTTGTAGGCGATGTTTTTGAATTGTTCGTCGCTGCCTTGGAAGCAGTCAATGATCGATAATGTTAAATTTCCCGATGTGATCGTTCCCGTTTTATCGAATGCGACGACAGAAACTTGTGACAACGTTTCAATTGCTGCACCACCACGATAAAGGATGCCTCGCTGAGCTCCGCTGGCAATAGCGGAGAGGATTGCGGAGGGAACGGAGATTACCAAGGCGCAAGGCGAGGCTACAACGAGGAGCGTCATCGTCCGATAAAAAGCACTCTCGACATGATTACTAGTAAAAAAAGGAGGATACTTCAGAAGTAACCACCAAACAAAAAACATGACTGTGCAGAGCGTCAAGATGAGGAGCGTGTAGCTCGTGCCAAAACGATCGGTGAAACGTTGCGATGGAGCTTTCAGTTTTTGAGCCTCTTGAATGAGACGGATAATTTTTTGTAACGAGCTCTCACTCGCAGGACGTAAGACGCGTCCTTCGATAACACCCCACAAGTTAATCGTTCCTGACAAGGCGGTATCGCCTCGCGTTTTTTTGACGGGCATCGCTTCTCCGGTCAGGTTCGACTCATCGCAGGCGCTCTCGCCTTTCACGATTTCTAAGTCAGCAGGAATTTGCTCCCCCGTGGTGACCAGAACGATCATGCCTGGTGTGAGTGACTCGACAGAAACTTGTTCTTCTTTTCCATCGCGCAGGACGCGGGCTGTTTTAGGAGCGCCACGAAACAAGGCATCGATCGCTTTTTTGGTGCGACCCATTGCAAAATGTTCCATTGCTCCTGAAGCCGAGAAAAGAAAAAGCAGCAAGGCTCCTTCACGCCACGATCCGATCGAGGCGGCGCCTACCGCAACGGCCAACATCAAAAAATGAATATCAAGTTCCTTTTTTTTGAGTTGCTGCCATGTATTGATCGCAGCATCCCAGCCTCCGGCGAGATAGGCAATGGCGTAGCAGAGCAGCTCGCTTGAAGAAGAGTGAAAATAAAATTCCGAACACAATCCAAGCACTCCAAAGATCAGGCAAGAACCGGCGAGCGCAAAAAGAAAGGGATACTCTTCTTTGTCAGAATTATTGTGAGGATGATGGCAATGATCACAGGTCTTTAATTTTCGAAGGAGATGGGCAATCCTCGAGTTTTGCCACGCTTGTTGGAATGAAGAAAAAAACACGGTCGTTAAAGAGTACAAAAAAGTTCAGAAAAAAGGCAGTGAGGAGAAAAATAAAAAGCAAGAAGTAAAAAAATTGTTTGAAAGAATAAATAGATTTATGTGTTATGTGATTGATAGTAGTCACTATTATTAAAACCTAAAAAACCTAAAAAACATGAAAAAAATAACCAAATATAGTCGGATCATGACTCTTCTTTTACTAGGAGTGCTTTCTCTCGCTTCTGGATTTACAGCAGATCTTGGAACTGACAATAATTTTGAGATTGGTTCTGATCAAGCTCCTGTCCTGGCGCCTGTCTATTGTGATTTTTTGAATTCGAAAGCTTCAAGTGATTCCTCCTGGCTTGAGTCATCCTATTATGACAGCTCTTTTATGAAAACAAGTCACGATCTTTGGGCTTCTTCGGACGCTGCTATTTTCCGTTCAGGATGGAGTAATGGCTATCTCGTAGGGTCGGGATATAAGTACTCCGTGATTCCTGGTCATGAAAATGACCGGATTGTTGCTGTTGCGACAGAAGATATTCAAAAAGAGTTTGTAGCATGGTTAAAAGACCAAGCTCCAAAAGGAGATGATTCAACAGTAAATGATACACCAGCTACGCCGCCGGCTAATACTTCTACTGATACGCCTGTAACTCCTCCTAGTGATACTCCAGTAGTTGCTCCAACAACTCCCTCGGATGATACTTCGGTCACTCAACCTGTCGACTCTCCAGTCGATACATCAACTGATGGTTCAGCAGGAGTTGATCCTGTAAGTGATTCCGACAACAGTTCTGCTCCGTCTACTGTTTCAGCGTAAGTCTTTTTAGAACGATCTAAATTAAAAAACAAAGAGCTTTTTGGATGAAATATTCCAAAAAGCTCTTTTGCTTTGTGATGATTTCTGTTTTTTTAAAGTGATGGAATATTTTGTCAGTTCGGATCAACTTGAATCGCTAGGGGAAAAATATCGTCAAAAAAAGCAACGCCTTGTTTTAACTAACGGTTGCTTTGACCTTTTACATACCGGGCATGTGCGTTACTTACAGCAAGCGCGCGCTTTGGGGGATGGTTTGCTCATTGCGGTCAACAGCGATCGATCAGTGCGCGAACTCAAAGGTCCCACGCGTCCACTTAATTCCGAGAACGATCGTGCGGAAGTGGTAGCGGCGTTGCGTTGCGTCGATCATGTCACGATCTTTAATGAAAAACGCGTAACGGAGGTGATCAAAAAGTTAAAACCTTCCATTTATGCCAAGGGAGGTGACTACACGATCGAGAGCCTAGATGTCAGCGAGCGCGAGGCTTTGAGGGTTTGTGGAGCTCAAGTAAAAATTTTGCCGTTAGTGGAAGGACGATCGACAACTTCCTTGATTAAGAAGATGTGAGATCACCCGTAGATGCTCCGCTCAACGATGCTGAGGATGCTGGTGTTCCTGTCGATGGCGATCCGGCGCTCATCAGTCCTCCAACAGTACCAATCGCTGTGAATAACTTGTCTAAGTAAGGTTCAAGCTGAAACCAACGAACGATCCTAGGCTCCAGAAATACACCATCTGTTGTTGCTGAGTTGGCACCTCCGCGCGCCGCTTCCTGTAAGGCAATGGCGACATAGCTCCCACCATACTCTGCTGCAGTGCTAGAAACAATTTCAGGAACATAAGCGCCAATGATAGGTTGAAGGATGCGACTTGCGATAAGTCCTGTAGCGCTCCCTGTTGTAGAAATAGCACTCACAGTGCCAGCCTCATGTTGGACACTTGCAGATAATCCTTCCTCTCGAGTGACTAAACGTCCTACAACATAACCATCGACTGCTGCAGCAACAAGAGCGATTGCAATCCATGGGAGTGTTGGGGTGCAGACGCCAGCAACGGCAAGTCCTATTTTTGTTCCAGAGAAAATCATGCCGCAGATTCCCATTTCTCTGAGGTTGCGAATTAAGGATTGTCCTTCCTTCCCTAATTGTTCATGGCTCTCTCGTGCTGCTGCGGCTGCTTCTTGATTGTGTGCAAGTGTAGCAAGGTATTCCGGAGTGATGATGATAGGATTATCTTTAAGAGACTCAAAAGCCTTACAAAGGCTATGTAAAACCTCACGAGCTTGCTGAACCGTGAGAGGTTGGTCTTGTTGCTCGACGGGAAGAATGCTGTTAATCAGGTTTGCACCATAAAATTCTTTTAAAGCAGAAAAGAAACGACGAGCAGCAGCGCGTTGTTGTTCTTCCGTAGGAGCCGAGGATGATGTGTCGTGAGGAGAGTGGAGGGTAACAGCTTGAGAGGCATCATCACTGAGATAAAAATAATTTTCTGGAGGTGCATCAGCTAAAAGATTAACAAAAGGCTGAACTTGTTCGCTGAGACGATCAGAATTTGCTTTTAAGACTTCTGGAATGAGGCTGAGATTTTCAAGAAATTGTTTATCAGTGCTGCTGCGACGACCTGAGAGAACTGAGCTTGTTCTTTCGTCGACTACGGCTACTATTTTTTCAATATCCTCATTCAATTGATGAATCGATGGGCGCTGCTGAGCAGCCGTTGCTATCAATTCCATAGAGAGCCGATCTCCTAAGCTTTCTCGCAATGAGGCCGCTGATTTTCTACTTTCTGTTACAGACATGCCTAACTCTTCTTGGAAGATGATTTCTGCTTGGGCTATGGTAGCGTTTGCAGCAGTGGTATCGGATTTTGCTTGGGCTATGGTAGCGCTTTCACTCTCTGGAATAATCTCTCTTGCGAGTCGATCAACAAATTGTAACCTCTCATCAAAATAGTTTTTTAGAGTTTGAGGATTTGACTGGGAAGGATCGAAGGAGAATGCGTTAAAAAGATTAACACAATTTTCCCAAGCATCTTGGCTCTTAAGATAGGCCTGTTTAGCGCTCGAGCGAGAAGCTTCTGGGAGTTGTTTGATTGACCTCTTGATGGTTTCTTGTTTGCTCTGAATAGCTTTTCGATAGGAAAAAAAGTCGGAGCTACTGATGAGTTCAGCTTTGTTTAAAACAGCAGCAATCGTTTCTTTGTTGAGGCCTTTTGATAAGGCAGCTTGTCTGTTGTCATCAGAAAAAACAAAATCAGCAATTTCTTTTCCATATTTTTGAGCCAAGGCTTTTTGAAAGTCAGCAACAACTTCAGAAGTCCCTCCAAAGGCCCATTGGAAGTTCAAGGAGGAAATTTGTTTTGCACCACTCCCAAAAAATTTTTTCCCAATGATAGCTGTATCACTCGTTGCCTGTTCTTTAGAAAAATTCTGAAAATCAGCTAACGTGAGTGATTTTGAAGAAATAGCGGTGGGCATAACTCAATGGTTTGGACCCCTCCATGATACTATTTTGGCAACAAGTCAGCAACCATCGCTTTTTCTTCGCGCAGTTCTTGGATCGTGAGATCAATTTTTGATTGCGCAAAAGGAGAGATGCTGAGCCCTTCAATGATCGAAAGGTGCTTTGTGTCAGAGCGTGTTGGAAAAGATGAGATCAAGCCAGGATCAACGCCATAGCTGCCGTCCGAACAGATCGCAACGCTATGCCAATTGTCAGCAGGAGTGAGTTCGCAAATCGAACGAACTGTTTCGATGGCAGCATTGGCAGCGGAGAGTGCAGAAGAGAGGCCGCGAGCCGCGATGATGGCGGCGCCTCGCTGTTGGACCTGTTTGATGAAATCAGTTTCAAGCCAAGAGCGATCAGTGATTTTTTCTGTGACGGCATGGCCTTGAATCGTTGCATGTTCAAAGTCAGGATAGAGCGTGCTGGAGTGGTTTCCCCAGATGGTCATTTTTTTTACATCGCGAGCATGAGCGCAAGCGCGTGCTCCAATAAGACTCCGCGCGCGATCTTCATCGAGGCGTGTCATCGCATGCCAACGATCTTTGGGAACTCCGGGTGCGTTGCTCATCGCGATAAGACAATTAGTGTTGGCCGGATTGCCCACAACAAGAACGCGAATGTCAGAGGCTGCATTCTTCGCGATCGCAGCACCTTGGCCGACAAAAATTTTTCCGTTGATGCCAAGAAGTTCTTTGCGCTCCATTCCGGCTTTGCGTGGAACGCTTCCAACAAGGAGAGCCCAGTTTGCGTTAGCAAAA
>VHCR01000002.1 GCA_016871655.1 Verrucomicrobiota bacterium | reverse complement strand
CGGTCTTAGCTTTTTCAATTGCCTGTTTAAACTTAGCATATTTTTTATGTTGCTCATGAGGAGAAAGAGAGCTTTTACTTAATGCATCTAGGTAATCGAGATGATATTTTTCTAATTGAGCAAATTTGCTAAAAATACGAAATTTGGATTGAGCATTAGAAACAGCTTTAAAAAGCACTGCTCGTTGTTTGAAGGAGAAGATAGAAATTCCTTTTAACTCTTTTTCAGCTTGCTCTATTTGTCCATGCCAAGAATCTTTCGTTGCCAATGCTCGTTTATAAGCCTCTTCTACCTCAGCGCTATGAGCTCTGATGTCTAATTTAAGCTGTGCACTCGGATTGGCAGCGGGAGAAACTACTTTTACTGGAATGCTATCGAGCGTTCCTGCTTTTGCAGCTCCTGGTACTGTGGGTGCAACAGAGGGTTGGCTGGAAGCAGAAGAAACTCTGGGAACAATCGAAGTGGTTTCTGATCGTGAAATATCTTCCATAAACGTCTCAATTCTTTACTCCTAAATTTTTCTCGAGGCAATCGGAATTATCTCATTTCCGAAATTTTGTTTTAAAGACAGGATGCAGTGCAAGTCCCAGCACGATTAAGAAAATCCCCCACAGCGATTCTTGAAAATCGCTGATGATCGTGTAGAGGAGTGCGGCGAGGCTGATGGCAGCAAAGAGTAATGGCGGCAGAGGGTACCAAGGGCAAGGAAAGAGTGGCAGAAAAGGGGTCTGTCCCGTAAGTTGCGACTGCGTCTGCAAATGGGCTGGTGCTGATCCCTTTTCCCTTTTGCTTCGTTGACGGAGGACAATGATGCCGAGCACGCCAAGTAGTGAGCAGACGAGGACAGGAATCTGCGTCGCAACGAGGAGCATTTTAAAAGAGGAAGTCAGTAGCACGATGATGACAAGTCCATATTGCAAGAGCGTTGCACGCCATGGGATGTTGTTTGAGGAAGTGCGGCTCAGCCAAAAAAGTGCTGGCAAGTTTTGTCCCATCACTTGTGTCATGCGGGGGCCGATCCAGGTCATGCCGCTCACGCCTGCGACGAGTCCACCCGCAATGAGGAGCGCCATCATTTTTCCGCCAGTCGTTCCAACGAGGTGCGTGGAGGCGACGGTAGCGACGTCGATCACCCCGCGAAGCTCTTCCAGAGGCGCTGCGAGCAGGAAGACGATATTCAAAAGCAAGTAGGTGAGCGTGACGACCAGCGTTCCGATGACCAATGACCAGCCAATCGTCCGTTGAGAAGCAGCGACATCATCGGCGATGTAGGTTATGGAATTCCATCCGGAGTAGGCGTAAAAACAAAACAACAATGCAACGCCTGAGCTCGGTTGGAAGAGCTCGTGCCAAGTGCTTGTTGTTGGCAAGAGAATGTGCGGCGAGAGAGAGGCGTAACGAAATCCGAGATAGAGGAAGAGTGCGATCAACAAAAATTTAAATCCCGTGATGAGGTCTTGGAAAAAAGCGCTGAAGGAAAGATTAAAAAGATGGGCGATCGTGACAAGGGTGATCAGGGCTATCGAGGCCAGAAGCGAGCTGCAGCTTGGAAAGCAGCTGTGGAGGTATTGCCCAAAGGCCATGCAGGCGAGTGAAATAGGGGCAACAAATCCGGCGAAGAGCGTGATCACGCCAGCCATCGTGCCGAGCGCGGGATGGTAAATTTTGGAGAGATAATAATATTCTCCTCCCGAGTGAGGGAGGCGCGAAGCCAGCTCTGCATACGAGAGGGCGCCGCAGAGCGCGCAGAGCCCGCCAATTCCCCACAGGGCGAGAATGGTGAAGGCATGAGAAATGGTGAGGAGTTGCAAGCCGAGGCTCGTGTAAATTCCATTGCCAATCGTGATCGCCGCGGTCAAAAAAACACAGGTGACGAGTCCGATCTTCGGACGGGCATGGGACGTGGAGAGTGGGGCGGTCATTGGGACAAAGGCTGTAGGCTATAGGCTGTAGCAAAATTTATAACGCCGAAAACAATTAGAAGGGGCTATAGACTATGAGAAATTTTTAGATTAACCCGTATTTTAAAATTTAACTTATCAGAAAATTTTTTCCTTTTGCCAAAAGACTTGTATTGACCTACAGCCTATAGCCTACAGCCTGCAGTCTTTTTTCAGTCAAATCGCAACACCATCAAGTACTCATTAAAAAAACGGTCTTGGTATTTCAAGGAGCGGAGTTCTGTGCCGTAGACTTCGAAGCCGTGGCGTTGGTAGAGGTGAACGGCAGAGGCATTCGAGCTCACAACCTTGAGGTGAAGCTGGATGACGCGCTTTTTTGCTTCTTGAATGACATGTTCTACGAGCTGGTGTGCGATTCCTTGCTGACGTTCATGGGGCGTGACGTAGACGCTGAAGAGGACGCCGCGATGCTTTTCTTTGGCTAATTCCATTTGGAAAAAACCAGCGGTGCCAATTAATTGATCTCCTTGAAAAGCGCCGAAGATGACATTTTTAGTAATCCAATCTTGAAATTGGCGATCGGCTAAACCCGCCTCTTCTTCAAAAGAAGAGGCGAAGGCTGTAGGAGAGAGCAAGATCGATTCTTTGCGCAGGTCTTTCCACTGCTGCCAATCATCAAATTGTAAGACGCGAATATTCATGGTTGAAAGAAAGAGGAATTAAGCACAAAGAATGCAACTAACGCAAAAGAAAAAAAAGAAATTTAAAAACTTCCCAAAGAGGTCAGTTCTAGTATTTCATTTTACTTATGGATTTTTACGTTAAAAAGTTTGACGGGCTTGGACCTGCAACCTTGGGTGAAAAAACAGCGTTGTTACCAAAACGACCTTCTGGAGTATTTGGAGATCATCAAATAAGCATGGGTGAATCAGAGGAGAAGAGCACCCCGCCAACGGTGAGTAATGATGGTTTGAAAATTGGGCTTTACGCGGCCAAGTTAAGTGGGAAAGCAGATGCTATTGAGACGAAGGTGACTTTGTGCAAGCCTGAGGAAGTAGGGAAAAAAGATCTCTTGAGCAAAGCTCAAACCGCTTATAATCAGGCCGCGAAGGCCAAGGCGATGAGCGACGTGCCAGAGAGCTTAGACCAATCTGAAACATGGGACCATATTGCGACTCTTTATGAAAGCGCTGGTTCTCTTTTTGAAAAAAGTGCTCACGAAAATCTGAAGAGCCAAGAAACTAAAGAAAATATTACTTCGGCTGAAGCCATGACGGCAAAAGCTGACGCAATGAAACAAAAATTGAGGAGAGACGAGCCTTCTCCATTGCCAATACAAGACGAGGATGAGGGCACAGGCCGGCGGCATTGTGTTATTTCGTAATCAAATAGGGGTCAGTTCCGGATAATGCATATTTTGGTGCCATACCCGGGTATGGCACCAAAATATGCATTATCCGGAACTGACCCCTATGGGGATTTTAAAAAATGGGAGCCGGTTGCGATGAGGCCCGCGAAGAGGAGTGTCCAAGGAAGTGCACCGAGGGAGATGGCAGTGGCAATTTTTGTGGGTTTGATGCGGAGGGCCAAAAGAACTAACGCTGCGAGTTGTGGGCCGATGGTGACAGGAGCGATGAGGCCGAGGCCGATGACGCCGTACCGATCAAGGACACGCCAAAAAAGCTTGTTGGGGTCTGGCGTGAGCGAAAATTTTTTTTTGCGACGTAGCCATTCTTGTGCAGGAACACCCAAAAGAAGCATGATCCCACCTCCTACTGAGTAGCCGAGCCATGCAGCCACGGAAGCCGACCAAATAGGCGCACCCAAGGCAACTGCTGTGGGAATCGCGCTGATGAAGTAGAGAAAGCCAAGGCCAAAAGCAGTGAGGCAAGCAGAAAAAAAATTCACAGGGATGGAAGGGCTAAAAGAAACTTTAGAATGCTGATATTAACAATTAGAAATAGGTCATTAAAAATTGTTGTGTTTTTATTTAAAAAAATACAACTCAAGACAATATTTTTTTCTTATCCCTTCCATCCCTGTGGATTCTTCCTACAACAACAATCTGCTTGGCGATTCGAGTAGCTGCCGCAGCGCACCAAGATACTCCGCCGCGACGGCGCCGTCGACGACGCGGTGGTCGCCGCTAAGTGTTAGGTTGAGGCGATGTCCCACGACGATTTGATTTTGGTCGTTGACGATTGGCTTTTTCACAATCGCTCCGACAGCCAGGATAGCAGCTTGTGGCGGGTTGATGATGGCACAAAATTGATCGATGCCATAGGCGCCGAGGTTAGAGACGGTGAATGTTCCGCCAGAAAATTCCTCAGGCTTTAATTTTTTGTCGCGCGCGCGCGTTGCCAAATCTTTGACGGCAGCGCTGATTTCTGGAAGTGTTAATTTTTGTGCGTCGCGAATGACAGGAGTGACCAGTCCATCTTCGACGGCGATCGCAACGGAGAGGTTGACACTCTCGTATTGGAAAATAGCACCGTTGCCGAAGGCGGCATTGACTTTTGGTTTTTCCATCGCAGCACGAGCTACAGCGAGGAGGACGATATCATTAAATGTGATCTTCGTTCCAGTGCTCATGAACTCCTTTCGGAAGGCCATCATTGGCGCAGCATCAATTTCAATCGAGAGATAAAAATGAGGGATCTGTGTCTTGCTTGCGAGCAGGCGTTGAGCAATGACTTGGCGCATGTTGGAGAGTGGGATTTGCGTCTCAGGGTTTCCAGCAATTGGCGTTGGCAAAATCGCCGGAACGCCAGGAGTCGCTCCAGCAGCGGGTGCAGAGCCCGTTGATAAACCTAGTGGAGCATTGACAACATCAGCCGCAATGATTCGTCCGCCGGGGCCAGTTCCCTTCGCTGCCAGGCCAGCTAGATTGAGGCCACGCGATTCAGCGATCTTGCGGGCTAGTGGTGAGGCTTTGATTCTCACAGAAGAAGCGGATCCACCTGGAATCGCAGAGCGAGAACGTCCGAGTGCAACGGCAGGCATTGCGGAAGGGGTATAGCTTGCAGCAGCAGGTGTAGCAGTTGTCTTCGCAGGGCCTTGAGCTGCAGTTCCAGGAGCAATCGCAGTTTCATTTTTGCCAAGAATTAAAGCAATCGGAGCGCCGACGGCGACTTTAGCGCCTGCAGGAATAAAAAGTTCGGTCAGAATTCCTTCTTCAAAGGATTCCATTTCCATGGTGGCTTTGTCAGTCTCAACTTCAGCGAGAAGATCGCCAATGTCGACCTTATCACCTTTTTGTTTGCACCAGCGAAGGAGCGTTCCTTCGGTCATAGTGTCGCTCAATTTGGGCATTGTAATTTCGGGCATGGGAAAAGGTGGTAGGTTGGAGGTTGTAGGAAAAAAATTTACAGCGATGGAAGCGATGAAAGGGATGAAGAAGTAAGTCTATGGATTCCCGCTTTCGCGGGAACAAGTATTTCTAAGATTTGTTTTTTTAAATTAAGCTCAATAAATTTTGATGCCGCTTTTCAAAAGACATTTCATTTTGTGAAAAATGTTTTTTATTCCTTTCGTCGCTTTCATCCCTGTAAATTCTTAATTCTTTTAAAATAGTGAGAGTGCCTTGGCGACGACGCGGTCGGCTGTTGGAAGTTGGATTTTTTCGAGTGGGAAGCTGTAGATCGCTGGCGCATCGAGAGCAGTCACGCGGGTTACAGGAGCATCGAGTTCGTCAAAAGCTTTCTCAGCGATGAGTGCTGCGATTTGAGCGCTGACACCACAGAAAGGTTTGTTCTCATCAACAAGGAGTGCGCGATGCGTCTTGGCCACAGAGTTTAAAATGGTTTCTTCATCGAGCGGTCGGATGGAACGTAAATCAACAACTTCGACCGAGATTCCATGCTCGGCAGCGAGAATTTCAGCCGCAGCAAGTGAGGTCAAGACCGCAGGCCCATGTGCGATGAGGGAGAGGTCGGTTCCCTCGCGCTTGATATCAGCGACGCCGAGTGGGATGGTGTAAGAACCTTCGGGAACTTCTCCCTCATTCCCATAGAGCAAGGTGCTCTCCATGAAGCAAACGGTATCGTTGTCGCGAATCGAAGAAATCATGAGGCCCTTAGCATCATATGGAGTCGATGGCGAGACAACTTTGAGGCCGGGGGTATTGGCCAAGAAATTTTCGGGAGTATGCGAGTGTGTCGCTCCCACCGCGGTTCCGCCATTGGCTGGGCCGCGGATGACCATTGGGACATTGATGAGGCCACCCGACATGTAGCGGACGCAGCCGGCATTGTTGATGATTTGATCAAAACCAACATAGGCAAAACTCCAGAACATCAGTTCGACAACTGGCCGAAGACCCATCATCGCAGCACCGACGCCGAGTCCTAAGAAAGCAGCCTCGCTGATCGGTGTGTCGATGACGCGCTTGGAGCCAAAGCGTTTCCAAAGACCTTCCGTGACTTTGTAAGCACCGTTGTACTCCGCTACTTCTTCACCAATAAGAAAGACCGATTCATCGCGCGTCATTTCTTCGGCGAAGGCATCATTGAGGGCTTGTTTGTAACTGATGATGGGCATGGGGAAAAAAGAAAAAAGAGATTTACAAGGATGGAAGGAAGAAAAAATTTACAGGGATGGAAGGGATAGAAGGGATAAAAGAGTTTTTAATTAAATAAAATGTCTTTTGAAAAGCGACATCAAAATGCGTTGAGTTTAATTTTAAAAATAGAACTTTTAAGAGAAAAATTATTATTTCTTCATCCCTTCCATCTCTGTGAATCATTACTCAGCTAAAAAAATGCGTTCCTTGATCGATTTGGGAGTAGACATCTTCGAAGATGCTTGCGGGATCGGGCCACGGACTGGCTTCAGCAAAGGCGACGGAGGCAGCAGCTTCTTCTTTTGCTGCTTCATCCAGCTTTTCGATGTCGGCTTCGGTAAGAATTTTTTCTTTTAAAAGCTGCTCTTGCCACAAGCTAATCGGATCATGATTTGCTTTGTAGGCTTCTATCTCTTCGGTGGTGCGATATTTTTTGGCGTTAGCATCGGCAACAGAGTGGCCATAGTAACGATAAGTCGCGACTTCCAAGATGCATGGTTTCGATTCCTTGCGGGCTCGCTCCATGATATGATGAAGCTTGGCGCGTAATTCATAAAAGTCACTTCCATTAGCCGTGTCCCAAGCCATGTTGTAACCCTCAGCCCGTTCGGCCAAATAGTTTTTTATCGAAGAGGAGCGAGCAAGGCTGGTTCCCATCGAGTAGCCATTGTTTTCAATAATGATGACGAGAGGAAGATCGAAAAGTGAGGCGAGGTTGAGCGATTCGCTGACGGGGCCTTGATTGATGGCTCCATCCCCAAGGAAGGCGAGGGCGCAGCCTGGAATGTTTTTGTACTTCAAGGCGAAAGCGAGTCCGAGTCCGAGTGGAACTTGGCCGCCAACAATTCCATGGCCGCCCCAATAATGTTTGTCTGGAGCAAAAAAGTGCATGGAGCCACCTTTTCCTTTGGAACAGCCGGTGGCTTTTCCAAAAAGTTCGGCCATGCACTCTTCCATGCTCATGCCAACGGCCAAGGCGTGGCCATGGTCGCGGTAAGCAGTGATCATTTCGTCTTGACCACTCATCAAGGAGGCAGCGGCCACAGCGACTGATTCTTGGCCGATGTAGAGGTGGAGGAAGCCCCCCATTTTTCCTTGCTGATAAAATTTTAAGGAAAGTTGTTCAAAACGACGAATTCGAAGCATATCGCGCAAGGCCGCGATCTTTTGTTCGGGAATGAGTGCTTTATTGATGGAGGCTTGAGCGGCTTGCTCGCCCTCATGCATGGCAGGTATCTTGGTCGTCATTCAGTCAATTTTGTTAAAGGGGAAAAATTATCGCGGATTTGCAAAACGAGTTCAAGTTAAGAAACAACGATGATCTCTTTTTGAATGAAGAACTCTAAAAACAATGATGTTATTATTCTCGATTCGGTAAAATATTTTGTAGGAAAATCTGCACAGCATGACTCTTCGTAAATTTTTATAGTAGAAAGGATATCTTTCAGGAGCTATTTCAAGTTTGATTAAGGTTTGGTAAAACTCATTAAAAAAATCTTTTCCCAATGTTGGAGCTATTGACTCATACCATGAGCTCGCATTGAGCACATCTTGTTCAGCGAGTTTTTTAACAACAATTTTCTTCCTCATAATTGAGAAAGAATCCGTACTTTCACTTCTTCTAGAGAAGAGCCACTATGAGGGTTTGCAGCATGTTCAGCCTCAGCTTGGTCGAGAAGATACTTTTCTTCCTCTGAGGGTTCTTGATGAGAAAAAAAATCTTTTTCTTCTAGCTCCCAAAGAAACGAAAAAATTTCAAACCTATCTGCAGTACTCAACTTTGGCAATAGATCTAATATTTCGGCTTTGCTCATACGAACGATGCTAACTTACGCAGTCCAAAAACCCAATTTATTTTTTCCTGTAACCTGTAACCTGCAACCTGTAACCTGCTCCCATGATCCTCATCATCTCCTGCAGTCATCATCCCGATAGTCGTTCGCGTGTGCTTGCGCACGCTGCCAAAGAAGCTCTGCTCGCAGCGGGCGAAAAAGTTGACTTTTTCGATTTGCGTGATGTCGATTTACCGCTCTGCGATGGACACTCCACTTATGAGCATCCCTCCGTGATGGAGGCTCAGGAGCGAGTCAAAAAAGCAAAAGGGATTCTTTTGGCCGTTCCGATTTACAATTACACGGTTAATGCGGTCACCAAAAATTTTATCGAACACACCGGCAAAGTCTGGAAGGGAAAACCAGTAGGACTCATGGCTGCCGCTGGTGGCAAAGGAAGCTACATGGCGCTGCTTCCTTTTTTCGGAAGCTTGATGCTCGATTTTCATTGTTACGTCTTGCCGCAGTTTGTCTACGCGACGAGTGATCAAATGAGTGAGAATGATATTACCGATTCTGAGTTGCAAAAACGGCTTGATGAGCTCGTCCATGATATTTCTTGGCTTGCGAGGGTAGTTGAGGAAAAAGGGAAAAAGAATTTACAGGGATGAAAGGGATGAGGAGAAAATTAATTTCTAAGTTTTACCTTTTAAACGAAGTTCAGCAATTTTTGCTGCCGTTTTTCAAAAGCAATTGCATTTTTGGAAAAAATCTTTTATCCCTTCCATCCCTTTCATCACTGTAGATTCTTATTATGTCCAAAAAATTTTCCTTAACCGAACTCCAATCTTTTTACAATCTCCCTCTTTTTCAACTCATCGATCGGTCTCATCATGTTCATCTCGAACATTGGAAGGATAATACGGTGCAGCTTTGTACGCTCTTGAGTGTGAAGACGGGAGGGTGCAGTGAGGATTGTGGCTATTGCTCTCAGAGCGCGCGTTACAAAACGGGATTGAAGGCTGAGAAGCTGATGAGTTGTGAGGAAGTTTTACCTTTGGCGGAGCAAGCGCGAGAAAATGGAAGCACGCGTTTTTGTATGGGAGCGGCTTGGAAGGGAGTCAAGAGCGGCGATGCAAAATTTAATGAGATGCTCCGAACGATTCGCGAAGTGAGCAAGCTCGGGATGGAAGTTTGTGTCACGTTGGGACAGCTCGGTGATGAGGAAGCTCGTCAACTCAAGGAAGCCGGCGTTACCGCTTACAACCACAACATCGACACCTCGCCCGAATATTATTCTAAAATTGTAACGACACACACATTTGATGATCGTTTGAATACGATTGGCGCCGTGCAACGTGCAGGGATGTCAGTTTGCTGCGGTGGCATTATCGGAATGGGAGAGAGCGAAACAGATCGTCTTCGTATGCTCGAAGTGCTTTGCAATCTTGATCCACAGCCCGATAGTGTGCCGATCAATTGTTTGATGCCGATGCCAGGAACACCTCTCAAAGATCAACAGCCAGTCGATATTTTTGAATTGGTGCGACTGATCGCAACAACACGGATTGTCTTACCAAAAGCGCGCGTTCGTCTTTCTGCAGGACGTACTCATTTAACTCGAGAGGGGCAAGCACTCTGTTTTTTTGCGGGAGCCAATTCTATTTTTTATGGAGACAAGCTTCTCACGGCTGAGAATCCGGAAGTCAACGATGATATGGCCTTGCTCGAGGAGCTAGATTTGGTCGGGCTCAAGCCTGCTGTTTGAAAAATTTCTCGTGAATCATCTTCTCGCTTCTTCGGTGCTCTACGGAATTCTTGATGCCGGGTACGTTGCGCCAGCAAACATGGCTGCGATGGCCCAGCAGCTGTTGAGAGGTGGTATTCGCATTTTGCAACTGCGTGCAAAAAAATCCTCGGAAGCTGAAATCGTTGCGATGGCGCAGCAGATCTTGCCGATGGTCCGCGCTGCTGACGGGATTTTTATCCTCAATGATCATCCTCATCTTGTGCCTGTCATTGGGGCTGATGGAGCCCACATCGGCCAAGATGATATGACGGTTGCGGAAGCCCGCCAGCTGGCCGGAGAGCACGCGATTATCGGGCTTTCGACTCACTCACTTGAGCAAGTGGAGCAGGCCTTATCGCAGCAACCCGACTACATCGGCTTCGGGCCCCTTTTTGCAACACCCACGAAGCCTGATTACAAGCCGATCGGATTGGAGGAGATTCGCAAAGTGCATGCGATGGTTCCTTTTCCCGTTTTTTGTATTGGGGGGATTACAACAAAAACATTGCCGCAGGTTCTGGCTGCAGGGGCTCGACGTGTTGTTGTTGTTTCGGATCTTTTAAAAGCAGAGGATCCAGCAGCGAAAGTGAAAGAGTTTTTGAAAGTCACTAATTTTCAGGTGGTGTGATGCTGCCGTAAGATTTGTTATTTCCTAATTTCGCAAAAGGAAGTCGTTCAGCAGGAGAAGCAGTAGAAGTTTTTGTGAGAGCAGTGACAGCATTAGCTGCCCCAGCTTCAAATGCTTGGATAATTTGATGCGGAGGGATATAGCCTTCAGGCAAATCTTCAATAGCATTTCTCGTTGGGTCGGCGAGGCAAGCCTGGTATTCATAATCACCTTCAGCGCCATGAATTGTTCCGGTCGTATGGAAAAGAACTTTACGGAGTGTTTCTGAATCTAGAGGAAGGCCAACGTTCATCAGATAAAGAAGATGGGGATGATAATTAACGTAATTGGTGGATGGCTTTCCATAAAACTGAACGCATTGTGATATCAAATTTTTCACAGCCTGAAGAGCCAATTTATTTTGTTGAGCCTCGTTGATAGAATGAAAAACAACTGTTCCACCAGGATTTCCAACAAAAGAAATTTTCCCTGTCGTTCGATTTTGTTGGAGAACAAGGCGATGATCATTCGGATATTTTTTTAAAGCAGCCCGACAATCTTCTATCGTGATAGCAGGAACAGATGGTGAGGCAGAGAGATCCATGTTATCAGTCGGGTGATCATCCCTCATCAAATCATGTTCTGGACAAGATGCAATATCAGAACGCGGATCAAGGCAGGAAGAATCGGCTTGTTCGGTGTAGGTTTCTTGTTGGGCAGTGGTGGTACGAGAGTTTTTTTCGAGAATTTTATGAGCTAGATATTTCCCATAGGCCCCCAGTTGGAGCATGCCTACAGCAGAGCGCAACAAAAGGAGTAAGAAGAAGAAAGTGAGGGGAATTTTTTGAAGCATGAAATACGAATGAAGCGAGTGAGCAGCGTTCTCTTGTTGAAAAATGGAGTCCTTGTTAGCATGTTACATTTTTTATGCAACAAGAATGTAAGAGAACTTCTAATATGGCTCTTACCTATGCGAATGACCTTGTCATGGATGGAGCTGGAGCGCAGTTGCAACGTATTTATCTTATTTATGCTCTCTCGCGCCATCTCGGGGTGAGCTATTTTCATTCACCAATTTTTGATTTGGGATATCAGGGGCTCGTTGCGCTCGAAAAGCAGGATCGAGATCCGAATATAGTTAAGCGATATAATGACCTCTTTGCACTTCCCTCCGATGAAGTCATTCCAGAAAATGCTATCGTTCATTGTCGCGTGGGAGCTGATTTGGATTTTTTAACAAAGCTCAAAGAAGAAGCTAAAAAAACCGATGATTTTCATTTTGTAAAAATCATTTCCGCATCTCCTGAGGCCGATTACCATTTTCCAGAAATGATAAGGCACGCGCAGGCAGTCTCTCCTTTTGAATCACCCCCTTCCTCAGTCTTTAGGGTCGCAATTCATCTGAGACGTGGAGATATTTCTATTGTCGATGAGGAAGAGTATCGCTTCTTGCCTAATGCTTATTACGTGACGCTGATTCGGAAAATTATTAAAACGCTGCGTCAACTTGGTATTTCTTTTGCGTGTGAGTTATACAGCGAGCTCCCCTCAACTTCTTTTGTGATCACGCCCGCTCATTACGGCATGGAAATCAATCTAAAAAAAGAGACCAGGATTACGCCAGAGATGAATAACGTCAAAGAATTTGACCAGTTTCCGAATTTGAAAAAATTTATCAACGGAGATCCTATTGATGATTTACGCGCCTTAGCCACAGCTGATCTTCTGATCATGAGTCGCTCTGATTTTAGTTACACCGCTGCGATTCTCAATAAAAAGGGAATCATTGTCTATCATCCTTTTTGGCATGGAGTTCCCATGGAATGGCTCGATGGAAGTCATGAGGCTTCGTTTTCAGATCGATTGAGAGAAGCGTGCCAGCGGTGGGCAATGGAAAGGGAAAACTTGTAAGTGTTTAGTTGACTTGGCAAAATTAAATTTTCTTAATCTGCTTTTATAGAAAGTAAAAGTTTTTATTCGCGAAGCGTACGAAACTTAAACTTAAACTGCTACAAAGTGAGTTGAGGAAACTTGCTCTAAACCAGATATCTGAACAATTACGTTAATCTTTCAACTCCGGAACCCCATGTTCCAAGAACCGCTCTAAAAATCCAGTGTGATAGTTGCCGCGCCGGAACTCAACATCGCGCATGATGCTCCGCTGAAGTGGAATTGTTGTTTTAATTCCTTCGAGGAGATATTCCCCGAGCGCACGATTCATTCGGTTGATCGCGGCTTGGCGCGTTGAAGCAGTGGCAATGATTTTGGCAATCATCGAGTCATAGTACGGCGGAATCGGATATCCCGCGTAAGCGTGAGAATCAATACGGATGCCACGGCCGCCAGGAGCGTAGTAGGCCTCAATGAGACCAGGGCATGGTTGGAAATTGCGCTCGGGATCTTCAGCGTTGATACGACATTCAATTGAATGGAGGCGAGGCTTTGCGTTGACCACATAGTCCGAGAGGTGCTCGCCAGCGGCGACTTGGATCTGCTGTTTGACGAGATCGCAGCCGTAGACTTCTTCGGTAACGGGATGCTCCACTTGGATCCGCGTATTCATTTCCATGAAATAGAAATTTCCTTTTTCATCGACGAGGTATTCGATTGTTCCGGCGTTTTGATAGCCAACCATCTCACAAAGCTTGATAGAGGCTGCTCCCATTTTGTCACGAAGATCTTGGGTCATCATCGGAGATGGGCATTCCTCAATAATTTTTTGGTTTCGGCGTTGCAGTGAACAGTCACGCTCTCCGAGATGAACGATATGGCCATGCTGATCACCGAACATTTGAAATTCGATGTGACGCGGATTCTCGATAAATTTTTCAATGTAGACAGCGCCATTGCCGAAGGCTTTCTCAGCCTCGGTGCGAGCTTGATGATATCCTTGAACAAGGCTTCCATCATTGCGTGCGATGCGCATGCCGCGGCCACCGCCACCAGCGACCGCCTTGATCATGACAGGGAATCCAATCTTTCGAGCAATTTTCAACGCTTCTGTTTCGCTTTCAACAATGCCATCGCTTCCCGGAGAAATCGGAACGCCGGCTTTACGAGCAGCATCGCGGGCACTATTTTTATCGCCCATCATTTTGATTGCTGAGACAGGAGGTCCAATGAATTTAATATTGGCTGAGGCGCAGACTTCAGCAAAGTGGGCATTTTCAGCAAGAAATCCGTAGCCAGGATGAATCGCATCAACGTCGGAAATTTCGGCAGCGCTGATGATACGATCAATTTTTAAATAACTTTCGTTGCTCGGAGCTCGACCAATGCAGATGGCCTCGTCAGCCAATTGCACATGAAGCGAGTGAATATCAGGCTCGGAGTAGACAGCGACCGTGCTGATGCCAAGCTCTTTGCAGGCTCGGATAATGCGGAGGGCGATTTCGCCACGGTTAGCGATAAGAATTTTTTTGATCATGGGAGAGAGAAGAGATTCACAGGGATAAAAGGGATGGAAGAAGAAAATGAATAATGAGGTTTTATCCCTTTCATCCCTGTTAATTCCTATTTTACTTTGAAGAGGACATCCCCAAATTGCACTGGCTTGCCATTTTCCGCAACGACTTCAACAATGGTTCCAGAAATTTCAGCTTTGATTTCATTCATGACTTTCATCGCTTCAATGATGCAGACGACGCTGTCAGCTGTGATGGTGGTTCCAACTTGAGCAAACGCTGGAGATTCTGGCGAAGCGGCAGCATAAAAGGTACCAACCATCGGGGAGCGAATTTCTTGCCAGTTTTTGGAAGCTTCTGCAGCGGAAGGGGCCGCAGAGGCTGCTACAGGAGCGGCAGCGGGAGCGTGTGCTGCAGCAGGAGCAACGCCTTGAACAAAAGTTGGAGAGGCAGTTCCTCCCATGGCTCCTTCAGGAGTTTTAAGAGTTATTTTAAAATCGCCCTCTTCCATTTTAAAAACAGCAAGGCCGTTCTTTTTCATGAGGTCAATTAGCGTCCGTATTTCTTTAATTTCCACGTTAGGTCAGGGTTGAGGGTTAAAAATTTAAAAAGCGATGTTGGAGAGTTTAGGGATTGTCGAGAGAGACTTCAATATTAAGTTTCACACCTCTTTACCCTTTACTCTTCAAGCATCACTTATTACTGTTATGCTCCTATGTGGTTCATTCTCCCTTTTTTGACAGCTTGTCTTGTTGTTGTTTGTTTATTAATGATCGTTGTTGTGCTCATGCAGCGCCCAAAGAGCGAAGGCCTTGGTGCGGCTTTTGGCGGCGGTATGACAGATAATCTTTTTGGCGCTGAGACCACGAACGTTCTGAGTCGCTTTACGGTTTGGCTCGGCGGATTCTTTTTTCTTCTGACGCTCGTGATTTCGATTTTATACGTGAAGCATTCGAGCGGAGAGACCAGCATTCAAAAACAATTGCTCAAGACGCATCCTCCGATGACGAACCCCGTGCAAGCGCCGCAAAAAAATACGACGCCAGTTCCTTCGCATTAATTTTATGAAGGTCATCGAGAAGCCTGCGCTGATGCAGCAGGCATGTCGACAAGTTGCCAGACCCTTGGCTTTGGTGGCCACGATGGGGGCCCTTCATAAAGGCCATGCAGCGCTCATTCGGCATGCACGCAAGATAGCTGGGCCTCAAGGAACTGTTGCAGTTTCTGTTTTTCTCAATCCGAAACAATTTAACTCGGCTCAAGATCTAAAACTCTATCCACAACCATTTGAAGCTGACAAAGCCCTCTGCGAGGAAGCGGGAGCTGATGTGCTTTTTCATCCGAGCGTGGAAGATATTTATCTTTCCGATCATTCGATCAATGTGGAGGAGACAAAACTTGCCCGCGTTCTCTGCGGGGTATCGCGGCCGGGCCATTTTACGGGAGTGGCGACGGTGGTCACCAAAATATTTAATATCGTCACACCCGACAAAGTCGTATTTGGCGAAAAAGATTGGCAGCAGCTTGCCATCGTGCGGCGCTTAGTAAGCGATTTAAATTTTCCGATTGAAGTGATCGGCTATCCGACCGTGCGTGAGCTAGATTATTTGGCGATGAGTTCTCGTAACACACGCCTCTCATCGCAAGAGCGAGCAGTCTCGCCAAAAATTTATGCAGCACTTCAACAAGCAGCGGAACAAGTCTCAAGCGGAGAAAAAAAAGTAGCTGTTTTGCTAGCTGCCACGCGCGCCTCTCTAGAAGTTATTCCTGGAGCCACCATCGATTATGTGGAGATCATGAACGAAGAGACGCTCGAGCCGATTTCAGAAATCGCTCAGGTCTCCAAGCCACGCTTATTCGTTGCGGTTAAATTGGGAGAGACGCGACTGATTGATAATATTTCTTTGCACGCTGTATGATCGTTCCCGAAGTTGCTCAACATCTTCCTGAGATTCGTACGCTTTGTCAGCAGTACGATGTTGAACGGATGAGCATCATTGGGTCTGCAACCAACAAAGAAAAATTTTCTCCTGAAACGAGTGATCTCGATTGTTTAGTCAAATTTTTTAATGAAGATGATTGCGGAAAAAAATTGTTGAGCCTGACGGAGGCACTTCAAAAGACCTGTCATCGCCCTGTGGAGGTGATTTCTGAAAGCATCTTAAAAAATTATTCAGCAAATCATCCCCTCCGACAAATAGTTGAAAAGTCACAGGTCGTCATTTACAATGCTGATGATGATTGCTCCTGAAATTACTCGAGTCCTTCCCGAGATCCGCGCTTTATGTGAACGTCAAGGCGTGGAGCGTATGAGTTTGTTTGGATCGGCCACGAGAGAAGATTTTTCTCCAACAACAAGTGATGTCGATTGTTTGGTAAAATTTCTGAATATCAATAAGCCAGGAATTGCAGATCGTTATTTTAATTTGATCGAGGGTCTAGAAAAAACGTGCTGTCGTCCTGTGGACATTGTGTTTGAGGGAAATATTAAAAATTATATTTTCCGAGAAATTTTGTGGGATGTTGCTCAAGAAAAATTGCCGCTACTTCATCAGCGTTTAGCGGAGCTTCTTTAACAGGTGCTGACCTTCGACCACATCATCATCGGCAGCGGTATCGCTGGATTGACTTTTGCTTTGAAGGTAGCAGAACAAGGTTCTGTTGCGATCGTCACCAAAAAATCGAAAGTCGACTCCAACACTGCTTGGGCACAGGGAGGGGTAGCCTGTGTGACGAGTGATGAAGATTCTATTGAAGCTCATGTGCATGACACGATGATAGCGGGCGATGATCTGTGTGATGAAAAAGTGGTGCGTACTATTCTCACAGAAGGCCCGGAGCGAATCGCAGAGCTGATGCAGCTTGGGATGCATTTTGATGAAAGGCAAGACGCCGCAGGGCATCGTCAGCCTGATTTAGGCAAGGAAGGAGGTCATTCGAAGCGACGGATTTTACATGCGCAAGATCGGACAGGGTTGGAGATTGAAAAAACTTTGCTCGCCGCCGTGGCTCAGCATCCGAACATAACGCTCTTAGAACATCACATGGCGATTGATTTGATCATGACAGGGTACAGGGTACAGGGTGCAGGATGTCAGGAAAAAAATATTTCCGATCACGAGATGATCTCACAAGTCGAAATTTCTGATAACCGACAACTGACAACCGACAACTGTCATCGAGAAGCGATGACTCGGTGCGTTGGTCTTTACGTTTTCGATGAAGAAAAAAATCAGATTGAGGCGCTCTCTGCCAAGGCCATTGTCTTAGCGACGGGAGGGTGTGGAAAAGTTTATCTCTACACGACCAATCCTGATATCGCAACAGGCGATGGCATTGCGATGGCATGGCGCGCGGGAGCGACAATTGCAAACATGGAGTTTATGCAGTTTCATCCGACCTGTCTTTTCCATCCGCAGGCAAAATCATTTTTGATTTCGGAAGCGGTGCGGGGTGAAGGAGGGGTCTTGCTTAACGGAGCTGGAGAACGCTTTATGAAACGCTATGATGGCCGACTTGAATTAGCTCCACGCGATGTGGTGGCGCGTGCGATTGATGCGGAGATGAAAAGACGAGGGGATGATTGTGTTTTTCTTGATGTCACTCATCATTCTGAAAAATTCCTTCGAGAACGGTTCCCAAAAATTTTTGAAACATGTCTTAGTTATGGCATGAATATCGCTCATCAATCAATTCCGGTTGTGCCAGCTGCACATTATCAATGTGGTGGAATAAAAACAGATCTTCATGGAAGAACTTCCATTCCGGGACTCTATGCCATCGGCGAAACAGCATGTACAGGGCTTCACGGGGCCAATCGCCTTGCGAGTAATTCGCTCCTCGAAGCGCTTGTCATGGCTCATCGTGCAGCTCAGGTAGCAAAGAAAGAAGTGGCTCAAACAAGTTTTGTTTCAACGCTTGCTCCATGGCAATCAGGAGAAGCTCAAGATCCCGACGAGCTGGTGATGATCAGTCACATTTGGGATGAAATTCGACGCCTGATGTCGGACTATATGGGAATCGTTCGGACTACAAAGCGATTGGAGCGTGTGGCAAGTCGCTTAAAAAATTTGGAGACTGAAATCCAAGAGTTCTATTGGAATTTCAAAATTTCTACTGATCTCTTGGAGTTGCGTAACCTTTTTACCGTTGCCAGTCTCATGGTCCAATCAGCCCTCAACCGCAAAGAGAGTCGTGGCCTCCATTATACGCTGGATTATCCGGAGCATGATCCCGCTTTTTTGCAGGAAACTATCTTGTCAAAGAATTCACCACAAAGATCACAAAGCCGCTGACGAGGCACACAAAGAACACAAAATTAAAATTTTTATAAAAAATTTTAAAAGTTTGAAAATTGAAAGAAGATTTTTTTGAAAGCACTTAGAATTTTTTTATAAAAAAATTCTTTTTGTGTTCTTTGTGTAATCTTTGTAGTGAATTTTTTCTCAAATGTCGAGATTCCGTACATTCAACGCGTTGTCCTCAATGAAATTCCTTCGAGGTTCTACAACCTCTCCCATGAGAAGGTTGAACATTTTTCCGGCTTCGAGCGCGTTGTCATCGTTCAGTTCGACTTTGAGAAACTTCCGATGCTCTGGGTTCATCGTGGTTTCGTAAAGTTCTTTTGCATTCATTTCTCCAAGACCTTTGAAGCGCTTGATCTGGACTCCGCGACGGCCAACTTCTTTGACCATTTCTAAAATCCGAGGGATCGAAAAAATTTCATGCGTTGTTTCACCATCTACAAAATGGAAGAGCGCTTCTTTGCTGTCGGAGTAATGCTCCATCTTCATTCCTTTAGCAGCGAGTTCGCCAATCAATTTCTGAATTCCTTTCGACTCGTGAACCTCGAGGAGACGAGCGCGGCGTTTGTTGCGAGCGGATATTGATTTCTCCGCTGGCTTTTCAGCGACAGGAGCGGCAACTTCCCCTTCTTGAATCTGTTGGCCTTCTTGGGGCTCATGTTCAAAAAGGTTGAGGTCTTGATTTGCTTTTGAAAAATCACGCAAGGCTGTCTCGTCATGAAAGTATTCGACATGCTCTTCGTTGCCAGTTCTGACGACGATGAGGTAGTGAGGCAGAGTTCCTTCAGGAGAGAGATTGTGAAGGTATGTTGAAAAGTCACCACCCAAGCGACGGATCGCACCTTCGTATTTTTCGAGACGATCAAGGAGTGACAAAATTTCTTTGAGCTGAGCAGCCGTGAATTCCTTGCCGCTTGCAGCATGGACCAACTTGATTTCTTCGGCTCCAAGCGTGATCAAGATGTTGTTGAGCTGTGCATCATCATCAACATACTCTTCCCGTTTTTTACGTTTAATTTGATAAAGTGGCGGTTGAGCTATGTAGACATGTCCGCGGCGGATAAGCTGCGGCATCTGATTGTAAAAGAACGTGAGCAAGAGTGTGCGAATGTGAGAACCGTCGACGTCGGCATCGGTCATGATAACGATCCGGCCATAGCGCAACTTTTCAATATTGAAGGCTCCCTCTTGATCGCCATCGCCAATACCAGTGCCGATTGCGGTGATCATCGTTTGGATTTCCGTATTTTGCAGCACCTTGTCAAGGCGCGCCTTTTGAACATTGATCAATTTTCCGCGAATTGGAAGGATCGCTTGGAAGCGGCGATCGCGGCCCTGCTTGGCGCTACCACCTGCACTGTCGCCCTCGACGATGTAGAGTTCAGTTAAAGCGGGATCTCGCTCGGAGCAGTCGGCCAATTTTCCTGGCAGTCCGCCGCCGGTAAGAGCGCTCTTGCGAACTGTCTCGCGAGCCTTGCGAGCGGCTTCGCGAGCGCGTGCCGCAGTGAGGCCTTTTTCAATCACCTTTTTGGCAATCGGAGGATTTTGATCAAAGAAATCCATCAAACCTTCATAGACGGCGGAGTTGACGATGCCATCAATTTCGGTGTTGACCAATTTGACTTTGGTTTGAGATTCAAAGCGAGGATGAGGCAACTTGACGCTCAAGACGGCCACAAGACCTTCACGCACGTCATCGCCGGAGAGAGCGGGATCTTTTTCTTTGAGAAGATTATTTCCTTTCGCATATTGATTGATGGCCCGTGTCAGCGCGGTGCGGAAGCCGGTCAAGTGTGTTCCACCGTCAGGATTCGGAATCGAGTTGGCGAAGCAAAGAATTTGATCGCTGTAGGAATCGTTGTACTGCAACACCACATCGACAAAGATGTCATCGCGTTTCCGCGAGATGACAATGGGCTTCGGATGTAGAACCTGACGAGTTTCGCCAAGTTGTTTTACAAATTCAGCAATACCGTACTTGTAGAAAAAAGTTTCGCTTTTCGGCTTGTGAGTTTCATCGTCACGTTCATCGGTGAGGACGATTTGAATGCCAGGGTTCAAGAAAGCCAATTCACGTAAGCGCGAAGCAAGGCGTTCGAATTTGAAGACGGTTGTGATCGTGAAAATTTCTGGATCTGGCAAAAATGTAACAAAGGTACCTGTCTGTTTTTTGTTTTTGAGTTCGCTGAGGACCGTCAATTTTTGGGTCGTCTTTCCTTGCTCAAACGACATGAAATAAACTTTTCCATCGCGCGAAACTTCGACTTTGAACCAAGTCGAAAGAGCGTTCACGCACTTCGCACCAACACCGTGAAGTCCCCCGCTATATTTGTAGGCCCCTTGTCCAAATTTTCCACCGGCATGGAGGTTGGTGAGGACCAACTCGAGCGCTGGGATTTTAAATTTGGGATGGATGTCGACGGGAATACCGCGACCATTATCGCGAATGGAAACAGAACCGTCGGTGTGGATCGTTACGTCCACGCGGGAACAAAATCCAGCGAGGTGTTCATCGATCGAGTTGTCTAAAACCTCAAAAACGCAATGATGCAAGCCACGCTCATCTGGGTCGCCGATGTACATTCCAGGCCGTTTACGGACGGCATCGAGTCCTTCAAGCTTGTCAATCTGTGCGGCACCATAAGTATCGCCGCCAGCAGTGTCTTGCTTTTCGGGAACCTCGGTGATTTCGGATGAGGCCTCTAGAATGATTTCAGGGGCAGGAGGAAGATCTTTTTCT
>VHCR01000001.1 GCA_016871655.1 Verrucomicrobiota bacterium | reverse complement strand
CGCGAACAGGTCGATGCTCAGCTCGTCGAAGCAGAACGAGCAATCTATCGCGAGCAAGTAAAAGGCAAACCTGAGCCCATCATGGAAAAAATTGTTGATGGGAAATTGGATAAATTTTATAGTACAGTCTGCTTGATGGAACAAACTTTCGTCAAAAACCCTGATTTAACGATCAAGGACTATGTCTCTTCTAAAATTGCAGAACTCGGAGAAAATATTGTCATACGACGTTTTACGCGCTATATGGTTGGCGAAGAAATCGCAGGATAAAAATAATTAACCGCAAAGAACGCAAAGAGCGCAAAAAATGAATTTGTGTTCTTTGTTTTCTTTGTGGTGAATTCTTCTTCTTTCCTCATTCATGAATTTGCCACTTTCAGAAACTTTAGGAACTCTACTCTGCGAGAGTCAGATTATCCCAAATTTGCAAGCCACAGAAAGATGGCAAGCCATTGAGGAGATCGTTTCCTTTTTAGTCGAAGGGGGACATCTTCCCAGAAAAGAAAAAGAAAATATTCTTGGTTCTTTGTTTCATCGTGAAGAGACGATGAGTACGGGTATTGGTTTTGGAGTAGCCGTTCCTCATGCTTCCTCAGAGGCTGTCGATAAAATTGTGATTGCCTTCGGACGTTCTCAAACAGGAATTGAATTTGAGTCGCTTGATAGCAAGCCTGTCCATTTTGTCGTTCTCTTTCTTGTTCCTGCTGCCCAATTTCAAACGCACCTCAAAACACTTTCTGCGATTGCTAAATTTCTCAATGATCGCGCCACGCGTGAAGCTCTGACCAATGCTCATGATGCGAATGACATCATGCAAATCTTACGGCGTGAAAAGTAGAAGCAAGGAAGAAAATTAAGCACCAAGAACACACCTTTCGCTCACAGGGCATTTGGATAGACTCTATGCGACTTCACTTTCTCTTGCAATGGCGGAGTCTAATGCATGTTGAATAGCAGTTAAACAAACTTCTCTATTTTTCCCACTCGGAAAAATACGTTCCGGGAAAAGACGCACCATTTCATAAACTCGTGTTAAAAAATAAATGGAAAGTTGCAATGGAGGGACACCAAATTGTTGAGCAACTTTTAAAAAATCTTCATCGCTAATTTTGTCTTGGATGACACGATTCAATATTTCGTTAATGAGCCGTGATGGTTTTATGGGAATGCTTTGGCAATCTTTGTTTAATTTGGTCAGCATTTCCAAAAAGTTACGATACGTATTACGAAAAAACTCCATTCCACAAATTCCATCCAAAACTTTTTTTAGCATCCCTGGCTCTAAAGAGGGGCGATTGGATTTTAATTCTGCTCCCAATCCTTTCATAAGAAATTCTAATGCTTTTTCTAATCGCAGTTGCCCTTCGGGACCATCGACCTCTTCGGGTACATACTGCTGCTTGTTCTTTTTTTCTTTCTCTTTTTTTTCTCGCTCTACTTGATCTGGAAAATCGTTCATGATGGTACGATAAGTATCAACAAGGCTTTGATCGCTAAAAACAACCTGACAATAAAAATCTCGAAGTTGTGCGATGAGATCTGTTGCCCCTTCCGACATCGACTCAGCAACATGAGAAACATTGTAACCTGCTCGCACCTCAGCACCGCTGCTATCAAGCAATTCGTTAAGAATCTGCTGCAATAATTCTTTGAGCTCTTCTTGATCAGGCTGGTCTTCCAAAAGTTTGATAGCTCCAACAAGCGCAGCATGCTTTAATGTTGGATCATCGAAGGTCGTGTCTAAAGCTTCCTTAATTTCTTCGTAGGTCTCACTCCGTTGCCCCTTTCGAAGTTGAGCCATGAATTTTTTAAACCCAGGAGAATTAGCAAATTCTTCAAAGTCAGGAAGGTGTTCTTGCTCATCAGAAAAAGCTTGTTTTTCACGTTCTTGAAATTTGATTTTTAATTCTCCTTTAGAGCTCCCTGATGATTTTCCCTCCTGATCATCTTGCTCTTCGTGCACGCCAAAATCGATATCATCACTGACTTTTGATTTTTTGATTTCTCTGCCACGATAAAGCCCCACGCCCTGCAGATCGGAAGTATCTATGCCACCTCCTACTGGCTCGTAATGTCGAGAAGTGATGCGTGTGTTAAACATGTGCTGCAGGTTACAGGTTCCAGGTTACAGGTCGCAGCAAAAAAAATTCTCAATGAATCTTTCGCTCAAGAGACATTAAAAATTTTTGTTATTTGAATCGTTGGCTTTTCGTCGACCAGCACGAGTTCTCCTTCTCCAATTGCTTTTTCTTGCAAAAAGAGTGTCGCCTTAAAATCAGCACCACTCAACGTGATCATCTCTCCTACGGCAAGAGTGCTCAATGCTGACAAGGGAATGCACTTGCGATCTAAGACAAAATCTATTTCTACTTCTATTGATAATCGAGGCAAATTCGTATTATCTTCTTTTTTGAGGCTAGTTAAAACTGGTTCCGTTGTAAGTGAAGCTGGAGCTCCTGAAGCAGGCGGTGTTGCTGTATGCGGCAGAGCTACAGCTGTCGCATGTTTTTTTAACTCCACTTTTGGAAGAGGAGCAGATTGCAAAGGATTCCTTTGTGGTAGCGTTGCTGCCTGAGCAGCTTCTAAAACAACCTCTTCTCTTGACTCAGAAAGGCTCAAATTTTCTGAGGCAGGAATGGAATTCTCTGCTACTGAAGAAGGGTTTTGTTCTGGCTCTGTTTTTTTTTCTTCAGGATCAAGCATGTTCCATTCATAACCCAAATTTCAAGAGAGGTCAAACCACCAACGCATCAGCACCTCAAAAAATCGACTTCTCAGAATACATAGAGCCTATTGAAAAGTGAGTCGTTTTTGAAAATGCAGGTCTATTGTTGTTTGATGATCGATGCAACTATAGAAAAAGTCACTAGTAACGAATGCAATAGTTGCCTACGGCAAATTCATAAAAAATAACGACATCATAACATGCCAATATTGTCGGAATAGTGAGTTTCAGCCTATTCAATCGTTACTCGTTACTCGGTACTTTGTTTGAAACACCAGAACTCATCAAGCTTCTGGAATCATAACACTAAAACAGAAATCCCCTAGGACAGAGTCTACATATCAAAATTAACTCGAATATTTCCTGTACCCTGAAACGTTGTACCCTGTAACCTGTTTTCATGATTTCAGATACCATTCAAGAATTTTGTAATCAATATGGGCTCCAAGGAGTCTTGATGGGAGAGGAGGGCAAGCTGCGCCTTTCGATTGAGGGAGTTGGTGATCTTCAATTTTTTAATATCAAAAATAAGTTACTCATGGGGCTGACTAGAAAAATTGAAAATCCTTATTTATTTAGTGCACGAAATATTTTAGGAATGTGTCATTTTAAAGAAAACAATTTTCATCCACTCCATGCGCAAGTTCATGATGAAATGCTTGGGATTTTTTATATTTTTGAAGAGAGTGAAGTAACTGCAGCTTTTCTTTCTCAGGCTCTGGATGGATTGACTGACACGATGGATAAGATGCTGCAGTAGCGAGTAACGGGTGGCGGGTAGCGAGTAAGCAAATAGGCGAAGTTCATCGAATTGATTAAATTAACGTGTTATGATAGCGTTATTGTTTTATAAATTTGCCGAAGGCAAGTAACTTCACTCGTTACTCGCCACTCGTTACCCGTTACTTTCTTCCCATGTCCATCGAGGGTCTTTCGCCATTTGATTTTACGTCAGGAGTCATTACTGTTAGTCAGTTTACTCCTTTTGCTGCCTTGCCAAAAGAAGATCCCTCGCCACCAGTATTAGGAGAAGCGCCCGTTGGAGGTAAGTTGGAAGAGCTCTTTAAAAGTTATCAGCTTGATGAGGTAGAGACGAATTCACTGAATCTTCCACCGGAGACGCTCAAAATTTTGTCAAAAGAATCCCTCAAATCATTGATTGCCGATATGGTGCCCCTCCTTGACGCAGCAGGAGGAATTGCTCCTATGCATGATATTGCTCGTGTTCAAGAGATGCTCCAAGAAGAAATCATGAATCACGAATTGTTAGCAGCATTTCGACGAACTCTTCTTGGTGGGTAATCATAATGAATCTGTTTTTTTCTCACCAATGAGTCGACACCTTCATCCTAGCCATCGAGAACGGTTGCATGCACTGCTGGATGTGTTGAGTTATCTTTATATGATCTATGGAAAGCCGGAACGAGCTCGTGATTATTTGAGGCTCTTGGTCAAATTACGTCCGAGTGAGAGTCGCTTGCTGCGGGCTTTAGCACGGAGTGAGTTGGAATCAGGTAATCCAGCTCGAGCGAAAGAAATTTTAGAAGAGAGTCTTGAATTAGAGATGACTCAACAAGAACGAGCAGCAACTTTTTTAATCTTGAGTCGTGTGTTGTGGAGGTTACAACGACTTGAAGATTCAGGTATGGCTGCGTATCAATTTCTTCAATTTAAATGACTGATTTTTTAAACCAACTTCATGGCTGGGTTACCCGCGCACAGAAATTTGGAGATCTTTATATCGCGATTCTGATTATTGCGATTATTGCGCTTTTCATTTTGCCGATTCCGGCATGGTTGTTGGATAGCCTCATTTCGTTGAACCTCACAATCTCGATTATTTTGGTCATGATGGCTCTTTATGTGCCTACGGTCTTAGCCTTTTCGACCTTCCCGAGTGTCCTCCTGATTACAACACTCTTTCGATTGTCGCTCAATATTACTTCCACGCGTATGATCTTGCTCGATGGTTATGCAGGAGAGGTCATTTATGCTTTCGGAAATTTTGTTGTTGGAGGAAATTTTGTAGTCGGTGTCGTTGTCTGGTTAATCTTGCTCGTTGTTCAATTCATCGTTGTCACCAAAGGTTCTGAACGTGTAGCAGAAGTAGCTGCTCGTTTTACGTTGGATGCTATGCCCGGTAAGCAAATGAGTATTGATGCCGATATGAGAGCAGGGGTGATTGATATTAAAGAAGCGCAACGTCGACGTTCGAATGTTGAAAAAGAGAGCCAAGTGTTTGGTGCGATGGATGGTGCTATGAAATTCGTAAAAGGAGATGCAATCGCAACATTGATCATTGTTTCGATTAACATTATCGCAGGAATTACCATTGGAGTGCTGATGAAAAAAATGCAGGTGGGTGCTGCGGTTCAGACTTATTCCATCTTGTCAATTGGTGATGCTTTGGTATCGCAGATTCCAGGTCTTTTGATTACCATCACAGCAGGTATTATTGTCACGCGTACTGGCTCGGAAGAAAAAGCGGGTCTTGGTACTGATATTTTTGGGCAGGTGTTGGCGGTGCCAAAAGCGATGATCATCGCGGGAGTAATCTTGCTCGGTCTTGTTGTTGTTCCTGGATTTCCAAAAATTCAATTTGGTATTTTGGCGATTTTTATTTTGTCGTTTGGGTACATGCTTCAGCGAGGAACATTGCAACCACTGCTTAAAAAAGGTTCTGTTTTATTATCTCCCGGCAAAACACCAGCAGCAGCTGCGGGTAGCGGTACTCCTGGAAGTCCCGCGGGAGGAGGAAAGCCCGGGGAAGAACCGGCTAAGGAGAATGATTTTTCTATTACAGTTCCCGTTTTGTTAGAAATTGATGCTGCTATCCAAGAACAAATTTCACCTGAGGCTTTAAATGATGAATTGATTTATGTACGGCGTGCGCTCTATCACGACCTGGGGGTGCCTTTTCCAGGTATTCATTTGCGATTTAATGAAAATCTTAAAAAGGGGCAATATCAATTACTCCTCCAAGAAGTGCCGATGTCGATGGGTGTGTTGAGGCCTGGTTATCTTTATGTCAAAGAGAGTCAAGAACACTTATTAGCTTTTCATATTCCCTTTGAGCCTGTCGAACATCCTCCTGATCAAATTCCAGCAGTCTGGGTTGCAGGATCACAGCAAAAATTACTTCAACAAATTGGATTGTTTGGTATGGACTCAGCGAAGTTATTGAGCTTCCACATTTCTTTAATTCTCAAAAAATATGCTGCTGACTTTATTGGGTTGCAGGAAACGCGAACCTTGCTTTCGCAAATGGAAGCAGAAAATGGAGAAGTTATTCGAGAAGTGCAACGCGTGTTGCCACCGACTAAAATTGCAGAAGTCTTGCAGCGTCTTGTTCAAGAAGATATTTCCATCCGCAATCTTCGTCTGATTTTTCAAGCATTGATCGAGTGGGCTCCTAAAGAAAAAGATGTGTTGTTGCTGACCGAATATGTGCGAATCGCTCTACGTCGTTATATCAGCTATCATTTTAGCGGCGGCCGGAATGTCCTTGTTGCCTACATTCTAGAGCCCGCTGCGGAGGAGCAAATTAGAAAAGCGATTCGGCAAACATCTGCCGGAAGTTTCTTAGCCATGGACCCTGCAACGAGCAAGCGACTCATCGATAATGTCAAAGCTCAGGTTGGTGATATTTCTATGAAAGAGCGGCCTCCTGTATTAATCACCTCCATGGATGTGCGACGCTACATGAAAAAATTAATTGAACTCGATATTCCTAATCTCAATGTTCTTTCTCACCAGGAGTTGACAGAGGAGATTAATATTCAGCCGCTCGGACGTATTTCGTTGTGAGTTGATGCTTTGGAAGCTAGAAAATATGGGCTTGTAGAGACTAAGGTTACAGGTTACAGGTTGCATGTTACAGATCAAAGTAAGGCTTATGCTAAAATCAAAAAAATGAAACCGTATTACAAAATATCAATTGGAGCAAAGGTAGTTCTTTTTAGTCCTGCAACCTGTTTATGAAACCCTGGCTGATTAAAGTCCTCAACGGTCCTAATGCAGGAGCGCAAATTCTTGTTTCTGGAGAAGTGACCGTGGGCACTTCTGTTGATTGCGATCTGATTCTTAATGATCCCCATATCTGCTCGGTTCATTGTCAGATTAAAAAAGGTGAAGAGGAATCCTTTGATATCGTTCCCAAAGAAGGAATCGTTTTTATCAACGGTAAAAAATTGGAAGAAGCTGCAGGAAAATTAAAATTGGGAGATGTGCTAACTTTGGGAAGTACGCATTTGACAGGAGGTCCCAGTGAGCAGTTGTGGCCTCCCGTGACTATTCCTAATATTCAGGAAGTCAGGGCGGAGGCTGCTCCTGCTCCCGCAAGGGAAGAGCCAAAAGTACCCCCAGCAGCGATGCCGAAGGCAACGTCGCTTAAAAAAAGATTTGCCCTTTCGCGCCCATCTATCCTGAGTCTTATTATTGTTGGAGCATTTTTATTTTTAGGAATTTCTTTTTTGAAAATCTTGGTCCACAAAAATCTTATGGTTAATAAACTGGAGTTTAAGCCATCCTCTTTTCAACAGACAGAAGAAGTTGATATGCGACAAGACCAAAAGGTGACTCAGTCAGCTATTCAAAATTTACAGAAATTATTTCCTAAAATTTATATCAAGCCAGTGAATGTTAATGGACAAAACGTTTGTTATATCTATACCAAAGATCAAATTGAATATGATGAAGTGAGACGTATTCTTAACAAAAGAAATCTCCCAGTTGCCAGCCTTCTTATCAGCATTGATGATATTGATGATAGTGGAACAGCGATGATGCAGGCATTGAATCTTTCGGTTTCTATTACTGTTGATGAAAGAGGGAGAGCAACATGGACAGGATATGTGCCTACGCAAAAAGTTTTTGATTCGATGAAAGAGCAGATAGCAAGAGACATTCCAGCGATCACAGAAAATACGTTTCATATTATTTTAGGAGAAGAGGCGGCAAAAAAGGCCATGAATATTCTGATGAAAAATCAATTTGGGGCGATTGTTGTAACGCCAGAGCGAAACAATCTAACCTTGACAGGATCTGTTTTTGACGGAGATCAACCGCGTTGGAAAAAAGCTATTCAAGAGTTGGAAACAACTTTTGGAAATAAAGTAAAATTTGCTAATTTAGTTTTGGTGAGCCCTACACCCGTGCAACAGCAGATTTTCTTTAACGCCCCTGTTGTCTCTGTTTCTGTCTCCTCATTTCCTTATGCTGTACTTCAAAATGGAGAACATATTTTTATTGGAGCAAAAGTAAGAAATGGTTACACCGTAGAAGCGATTACCACAAAAGGAATAGAACTGGTGGGGCAGGGGAGCAAAAGATGGATTTCTCTTTCGGGGCAGTGAACGAAAGGTATACAGGGTACAGGTTGCAGGCCATGTAAGGCGCTTCGCGCATGAATGACGAATTGTTGACATAAGAGATTTCTTTTTGTAAAACTTAGATTCCTTTTATGCATACCGAAAAGAAGCAGTTAACAGATATGGGAAAACATCTCACGAACGATCGCAATGGAAGCTATCGTGGAATGCTTCGCAATCGCGTCTTGGAGCTGCGACGTCAAACGGAAGAAAAGGTTAAAAAAGAAGTTGATCGTGAGCAGTTGTCTCGCCTAGAAGCTATGATGCGAGCCTTGACTATTGCTGGTCGGATTTTAGATAAGGTTCTTGTGGAGCAAGATGATAGCATGGGTTTTGGTGGCTACTAGATTCTGTCATCATTTCAAAGTATCAAAATCCCCATCAATAAAAGAACAGTTCTTACTAATTTTAATCTAGTAGCGCTTACATAATAAGTGTCCTTCCTACGAAGGCGAGGACCCATAGTATTCTTTTCCGCATTCGCGGGAATCGCAGTTCGGCGTATAGTGACCTCGTTCTAAAAAATAAACTATAGTGTATTAAATTGAAAAGGGCACGCGATAAGCTTGCTCTTTTTCCTTAGAACTGCGTTCTCAGATCTCATGTTATCTTCGGATAGCGCTTCGATCTTCGGCCTTGTTCTAAGAAAAAATTTCAGCGCTTCTAACATGCCCTTTTCAATTTAATACACTATATTATTTTTTCTGTGCTAAAATAGAAAATGATTAATTGATGACAGGCCCTCATTATCAAAAAAGTTGACAGTACTCATTTTTATTGATAATAATTTATCAATAAAAATGAGTGCTTTTTCAAAAATATTCTTCTTAGCGCTGGTCGCTTTTTTTAGCAGTAGTTTGATTGCTGCAAAAAACTCAAACGCCTCTTTTCGACCCATTCGAATTGTTGCTGCAGAAAATTTTTATGGCGACATCGCTCGGCAAGTAGGCGGAAAAAAGGTCTGCGTCGTGTGCATCCTGAACAATCCCAATCAAGATCCTCACGAATTTCAACCAACAGCAGCAACAGCAAAGGAAGTTGCAGATGCCGATATCGTGATTAAAAATGGTGACGGTTATGATTCTTGGATCGATAAACTGATTGCCACAAAAGGAAATCCTAATCGCGTCGTGATCAATGTTGCCGATTTTGTTAAAAAGGAGCCAAAACAAAATCCTCACTTTTGGTATAATCCCGCAACCATGTTGTTGTTAGCTGATCAATTGTCAGAAGTTTTAAAAATCCCTTCCGCTGCAGTTCATTTTTATCAAGAGATGAATCCGATTTTTGAAAAAATAGCTTTTTTAAAAGCACATTATCCCAATCTTCCTGTAACAGCAACCGAGCCCCTATTCACACCGATGGCAAATGCTTTGGGGTGGAAGATGCTTCACGAAAATTATCAATGGGCCATCATGAATGACACGGAGCCAAGTTTTCAGCAGATTGCCGATTATCATGAGAGCCTTAATGCTAAAAAAGTGAGACTTCTTTTTTATAATCGTCAGGTGACGAGTCCTTCGACTCAGCAATTACAAAATTTAGCAGAAAAAAATCATATTCCGATTGTTGGCATTACGGAGTTACAACCGCTGAGTGTTCCTAATTATCAATCGTGGATGCTTGATCAACTCAGCAGTGTTGAACATGCTTTGCTAGAAAAATAGGAGGAAGAAAATAGCCACAAAAGAAAACAAGGAACACAAACAAATTATGATTTCTTTCTTTTGTGCTCTTTGAAATGAATTTTTTTTGAAACATCAATTTTCGAAAAATAAAATGAACATTAGCAATCCCATCATCCTTCTTTCTGATGTTTCATTGAAAGCTGGGAAAAATGAAATTCTCCAGAACGTGAATGCCACCATTCATGCTGGAGAATTTATCGGTATTTTTGGTCCGAATGGGGCGGGAAAAACGACCCTGGTTCGCGCCTTGCTCGGATTAATTCGTGTTGAAGCTGGAACGATGAGGCTCTTTGGAGAGCCGGTAAAAAAAGGTTCTCGTCAAATTGGCTATATGCCGCAAATGATGACGACCGGAGATACTGTGGGATTGAGTGTGCGTGCCATGATGATGGCCGTTCAATCAGGGGAGCACTGGGGAATGCCGTGGTGCTCTACCGTAGCGAGTCGTGAAGTTGATGAAGTCTTGAAACTCGTAGAGCTTCAGCATCTCGCGGGAAAACCATTTCATAAGCTTTCGGGAGGGGAGAAACAACGGGTACAGCTGGCGCAGGCGTTGTTGGGAAAACCAAAACTGCTGGTGCTCGATGAACCCCTTGCCAGTCTAGATCCTTATCATCAGCAACAGTTGGTCGAAATTATTTTTAACATCAAAAAAATTACTGGCACGACAATTCTTTTTATTACACATGATATTAATCCGCTGCTTCATGTCATGGATCGTGTTTGGTATTTAGCAGGAAAAAAGGCTGCGCTTGGAACGTTGGAAGAAGTTCTTTCCAACAATGTTCTCACTCATCTTTATGGAGCCTCCATGCACGTTATTCGCGCAGAAGGCCGTGTTTTTATCGTGAATGCAGAAAGTAATGTTCTCGAAAACACTTGTTGTGGACACGCTCATGCGTGAGAAAATCGTTATCCGTTACGCGTTACTTCTTCTGCAGTTATTTCAGTCTTCAAATAAAATTATTACTTCGTTTAAAACAATGACTTACTTTTGGACAGGCTATCTCGATTATGAATTTGTGAGGCATTCTCTCGTCGCAGGATCGCTGGCAGCTGTGCTCGGGGCTATTGTTGGATATTTTGTCGTTTTGAGGCATGTTGGATTTGCTGTGCATGCGCTCGCACACATTGGTTTTACAGGCGCAGCGGGCGCAGCGATATTCGGAATGAGTGCTCTCAATGGAATGCTAGCTCTTGCCGTGATCGCGGGAATTGCCATGGGAGCAATCGGAGAGCGCTTGCAGCGGAGTGATGTAGCCATCGGGATGGTTCTCTCAGCAGCGCTCGGCATCGGCATGCTTTTTTTATCGCTTTATCAAGGTTTCTCTGGGCAAGCGACCAGTATTCTTTTTGGAAATATTTTTGGTGTTACCAGCGAGCAAGTAATCCAAATGTTTTTTCTTTTTTTAATAACGATGATGCTTTTACTGATCGGATCACGCAGGCTTCTCTTTGCGAGCCTGCATCCTGACTTGGCAGAAGCGAGAGGTATTTCACTCACGTGGTTGTCGATTGGGTTTATGTTTTTGATTGCTGTTGCCGTGACTCTCGCCAGTCAAGTCGTTGGTATTTTGCTGGTGTTTGCCTTGGTTATTGGGCCTGCGAGCATTGCCACGCGACTGACGCATTGTTTTTGGAGTGGATTTTTGGGTTCGATTATCATTGCGCTCGTGACCGTTTGGAGTGGAATTTTTCTGGCATGTTATACGAATTGGCCGCCCAGCTTTTGGATCACCGGAATTCTTTTTTTAGGTTACTTAATTGCTGGAATTATCAAAAAATGAAGAAATATATCCTCCCATTACTTTTTTTATTTACCGTTTTTCCTCTGCGAGGAGATCCGATTCTTATTTCTGAGCCAGAATTGACCGTGCGCAAATTTAAACCATGGCTAGAATCCGATACACTGACCGAAGATTGGCTGGGTTATGGAAAGCGGCTGGAAGAACGAGGTATCAATATTGGTTTTTCTACGGTGAATGAAGTGTGGGGAAATACAATGGGAGGAATTCAGCGAGGGTGTGTCACAACTTCGTTATTGCAGGGAGCGACCGCAGTCGATTTAGAAAAATTGATGGGCTGGAAAGGGGCTAGTTTTTATTCGCGCTGGCTCTACCTTTACGGACAAGATCCTGCGGCGAATCTTGTTGGAAATATTTTTACAGTTTCCAATATTGCTGGTTATAGCACCTTTCGAAATATTGATCTCTGGATTGAGCAGAAATTAGTCGATGATAAAGTAGCACTTCGAGTTGGTCAGCTTGAAGCCGATTCTGATTTTGCAATTTCAGAGTATGGAGCCATTTTTATTAATTCTACATTTGGATGGCCTGCGTTCCTTTATACAAGTATTCCGAACGGTGGTCCCAACTATCCTGTGGGTGCTCCTGGAGTTTATTTGAAATTAAAACCCATTGAGCCGCTCACGTTGAAGTTTGCTGTCTATCAAGGAAACGTCTTTGCTCAAAATGTTAACAATCATGGCTTCACCTGGGATTTGAGTGCAGATAATGGATTTCTGTACATGAGTGAGGCTTGCTATCAATATGAAGAGTATGCAATGCCTGGCCAAGTTAAGGCAGGTGCTTGGTTTCTTACGGGATCAATGCCAAGCGTTAATAATCCGAATACTACCGTTTGGGGGAATACAGGATATTATGGAATTATTGATCAAATGCTTTATCGCTCTCCCTGCTGCCATGAACAATCTCATAAACTGAGTGATGAGGGGCTAGGAGTTTTTGGACGTGTTTCATATGAGCCTTCCGATCGTAACTTTATGGATTTTTATTGTGATACAGGATTTGACTACAAAGGCCTTATCCCAACTCGCCACAATGATATTTTTGGAATTGGTTTTGCATATGGACAAGTGAGTAATGGAATGAGATCTCCACAGGCTGATGTGGGTGGCAATCCGACTTTTACACCGCCTGATGTAACAGCAACCTCGCTCAATTATGAAATGGCTTTTGAAACAAGTTATGTGGCTCAAGTTACGCCTTGGATGGTGTTACAGCCCGATTTGCAATACATCATTCATCCCGGAGCAACATCGCAAGTTGGGAATGCGCTAGTAGTTGGATTGCGCGCGACGGTCAACTTCTAATTTCATTTCGAGTATTTAAAATAAAATGTTAATTTTTCATAACGCAATTTTGTAATTGAATTTTTTTCTGTTCCCTGCGGCCTGCAACCTGTAACCTGCAACCTGTTTAGGAGGGGTGGTAGAGTGGTTGATTGCACCGGTCTTGAAAACCGGAGAGGTGTAAAAGCCTTCGTGGGTTCGAATCCCACCCCCTCCGCCATCTGCAAGGTTATAGGTTATAGGTAGTAGGGTTGTGAGATCGGCAATAAATTTAAAAAGCAGAGCGAAAATTTTTCTGCAGATTACGCGGGATTAGTATTAACCTTAGTGATATGGATTCTGACCGACCTACGACCTATCACCTACGACCTACAACCTCCTACGCTTGGATTGTTGTCGCCATGCTCTGGATGGTCTGTTTTCTGAATTATGCGGATCGGCAAGTCCTCTCCGGCATTTTTCCAGCGCTTGAAAAAGAGTTTGGGTTTTCAAAATTTCAACTCGGCATGATTGGGTCAATTTTTATGTGGGTCTATGCCTCACTGGTTGTGTTTATGGGGATGGTAAGCGATCGCGTGAACAGAAAAAATTTGATTCTAGGAGGGTGTTTGTTTTGGAGCCTCGTCACAATGCTGACGGGATGGTGTTCTCTATTTTGGCAGTTCTTGGCGGTGCGTGGCTTAGAGGGGCTTGGCGAATCGTGCTATTTTCCTTCCTCCAACGCAATGATTGCTGATTATCACGAGCATGCACATCGCTCAACGGCTCTCTCGTTTCATCAATCGGGTGTCTATTTTGGAACTATTGCTGGAAGCGCCTTCGGAGCCTGGTTGGCGCAGCATTACGGTTGGCGCTATGGATTTTATTTTTTTGGAGGGTTGGGTGTCATTGTTTCGATCATCCTGTTTTTCTTTTTAAAAGAAGCTGATCGCTCTCATCGTCACGGCGCTGCATCACAACATTCCGTGGCGCTCACTTTTTGTGATTTGATGAAACGTCCTGAGCTCCTTTTTTTGATCGCAGCTTTTGTTTGCGTCAACATGGTGGCGATGATTTTTCTGACCTGGATGCCAACGTTTCTGTATGAAAAATTTCACATGACTTTAACCCAAGCCGGTTTTTATTCAGTCATTTTTATCCAGCTGACAAGCGCGTTAAGCGCTCCTCTCTGCGGTTGGAGCGGAGATTGGCTTACACGCAAGATGAAGCATGGGCGTCTTGCAGTCCAAGTGATTTCGCTGTTGGTGGGAACATTTGCGATTATTGCGATTGGATTAGGAACAAAATTTTCGCTGCTCGCTGCGATGATGATTTTGTTTGGGCTCTGCAAAAGCGGATACGACGCCGGAATTTTTGGAGCGCTCTTTGATTACATGGAACCGAATGTGCGTGGGAGCGCTGCTGGCTTGGTGATTTCTTTTGGTTATTTTGGCGGAGCGCTAGGCCCACTCTTGCTCGGTGCGATCGCAACCTATGGCGGAGCGTCTTCCTCTGCGATCGGGCGGATGAGCCTCACGATTTCGATGAGCGGCTGCGCTTATTTTTTAGGAGCGCTTTTTCTTTTGGGAGTGCCGGTTGTGTTAAGAAAAAAAGCAAACTAACCATTTCCTTTTTCTACAATCATCTCAAATTCTTTTTCCGTGAGAGGCATCACGCTGAGTCGTGATTGTTTGAGGAGCGCTATGTCAGCGAGGCGAGCATCTTTTTTAATGTCGGCTAATGTTACTAGATTTTTTAAGGCATGGAGGGGTTTAAGCTTCACGGCGCTCCAATCTCCTTCGGTGGCTGTGGGATCAGGGTAAGCGGCTTGAGTAACTTCTGCTACGCCAACGACGCTCGGGTTAACAACACTGTGATAAAAAAGAACCTGATCTCCTTTTTTCATCGCGCGAAGATTATTGCGTGCCTGGAAATTCCGAACGCCCGTCCACTCCGTTCCTCCATCTTTAACAAAAGTAGACCAGGAGTAAGCGATTGGTTCTTGTTTGACGAGCCAGTAGGAAGGGGATGTTGATTTTTTCATAGAATTACTCTTCTTAAAATATGTTAAACAGACTCTGTCCAGAAGGGTTAATTTGTAAAGCTGCTGCCTTGTAAGTAAGAAAGTAGCGAGTTGTAGAGAGCTGATTTGACCTACAGCCTACAGCCTATCGCCTGCAGCCTTTTTTTGACACCCTTCTTTCAGATTTCGCTCAAAATGGAGAAGAATTGAGAGAAGTTCTACAGAGAAGAATTTTAAAACCTCGGCGCAACGGGAATCTTAATCTTGTTGCAACATGCTTACATAAGGAAAGATATGATAAAAAAGTGATTTTTTGAGAGGTCGTTTTTGGGAGGTGTCATCTATCACGGGCGTTTTTGAACGAGCGATAGCAGTCAAATGCGAGCGTTTCTCGTTGGTGGGCTTTCAAAAAAACTAATGCACTGGCACCAAAATACGCAATATCTGGAACCGACCCCTTTTGACCCCTTTTCTTTTTTTCTAATTTTACGGGACATGCTACATGATCGTGCATGATGAATTCGAATTACTTTTTTGCAGGTTATCGGCGGCGTCCTGAAGTAATGATTCGATGCGTGCTTGATTAGGTTCCTCTCTCTGAGCTTCTAGAGCGGCTCCAAAAAAAGAAAGACTCGCATCATTGAGATATTTTGCTCGTTGGGGTTGATTATCATCACGGACTGCAGCAGCCTGCTGCGAAAGTTCTGCAGCTTGAAGAAAACGATCAATAACAAATTGATTGGGTGTCTCTTTCTGAGTTTCTAGAGCGGCTTGATGAAAAGAATAACCCGCGTTACTCAGATAGAGTGCTAGTTTGGTTTGACCAGCATTAAGGGCTTCGGCAGCCTGCTGGTGAAACTCTGCGGATTGAAAAAACGATCAATAACAAGTTCATTGGGTGCCGCTTTCTGAGCTTCTAGAGCGGCTTGATGAAAAGAATCACCCGCATAATTGAGATAGATTGCATAGGTTTCTCCTTGTTCGGTTTGATCATCATCACGGACTGCAGCAGCCTGCTGGTGAAGCTCTGCGGATTGAAAAAACGATCAATAACAAGTTCATTGGGTGCCGCTTTCTGAGCTTCTAGAGCGGCGTAATCAAGGGTATTAATGGCCCTACGAATATAGCGTGCTCGACTAAAGTTGTTAACACTTGCATATAAAATATGCACTGCTTGAAAATATGCTTTTAGGGACGCAATGTGCTGGATGTTACGATTTCGCTCATTTGCAATGTGGGCTTCATTTTTTTCTGTTTCAAAAGGAAGAGTAATGCACTGAGCTAGGTTTTTTTCGGCCTCAATAAGATCTCGATAGCGAGAAATAGCTGTGTTGAGGAAACCTTTCGCTTCAATGAAAGAAGCTAATTCAGGAGACATTTCGTTTCCTTGAAGATCATTTATTTTAGTTTCTACTTCGGATAATCTTGTTTGACACTCTTCCAATTTTTGAAAAGCTGCCTCAACACGTGTCATGATTTGTTCTACTTTGTTAGGGCGAGCATTGAGTTTTTGAATGCTACCTAAATCAAGAATAAGTTTTGAAGCGCTCCCCATTTTTGAGGTGTCCTTCTTTTTAAGACGTCCTTCCCAAAAAGCTACAGCCGCCTTATTAGAAGTCAGCTGACTCATGCACGCTCCATGATATGCTTTTGCTCTTTCGCAGAGTGAGAGGAGAGTGCTACGCTTACTGTCCTGATCTTCAGGAGAAGCTAGGAAAAACTTTATCTTTCGATCAATGATCTCTAGACGAGAATTATACTGAGTGATGAGTGGGACTCTCAGTTTAGAGAAGTTTTCTGTTAGTACAGATTTCCATGTCTTTGAAGTATCTGGAGGGGCTTGAGAAGAGAGAGCTTTCTCATGAATCACTTCCGCTGATCGATCGGAAAAAGTTGGTTGAACTTTTACATTTCCTCGAACAAGAGACATGTGGCCTACTGCGGCACTCTCAGCAAATTCTTCTTCGATATTATCAGCAGCTGCAGCACTCGCGGCTGATGCAGGGTTAGCTGCTGCGGAGCCAGATAAAGCGGGCGTTTCGATGGCATCATTTCTAGCAGAAGCATCATCATCGTAACTAGAAAAAAATGTTTCATCAACTGCAGTGCTCATTCCGTCCTTGGCACGCGCTGCGGGAGCTGAGCTGGCACTTCTCCCTGCTGTTGCAGCACGCAGTTGTTGTTGACGTCTGATTTGTTCTGCTGCTGACGAAGATGTGTTTGCTTCTTCTAAAGAAAAAGTTTCTTCTCCAGAAGATGGAATTGCTTGCAAGGTTGCTGCTCCCAGTTGAAGGAGCATGAGGAGTGGAATAAGGGTGTGTGTTTTCAATGAGTGCACTGACAAAAGACGACTATAATGCTAAAAAGGGTGGAACAGAAAAAATTTCTTTTTTTGCTTTTCTGAATTTTTATAGTCCGCGCTGTTGGGAAGAGTTGTGAAAGAAAAAAACTCAGTCTAGAATGAGCCAATGTCTTCGTCGAGATCAGGAATTTTTATTACATTTGAAGGTTCAGAAGGCTGTGGCAAGTCAACACAGATTGCTCGTCTCGCAGAAAAATTGCGCCGAGAAAATCGTGATCGCGAAGTGCTCACTCTTCGAGAGCCAGGTGGGACAGCCTTAGGCGAGCAGGTTCGTCACGTGCTTCAACATGCAGATTCTTCTGTGGATATTGTTCCAGAAGCCGAACTGCTTTTGTTTGCTGCCAGTCGCGCGCAGCTCGTGCGTGAGGTGATTCAACCCGCATTAGAGCGGGGAGCCATCGTGCTCTGTGATCGTTTTTTTGATTCGACGACGGCTTATCAAGGGGCGGCACGGGCTCTTGATGCGGAGCACGTGAAAATGATTAATAATTTTTCGATTGGAGGAGTGGTGCCTGATTTAACTTTTTTGCTCGACATGGAGGCTGCGTACGGACGCGAGCGAATGAAGAAGCGCAACGTTGCATCGGCTATTGTCGATCGCATGGAGCAAGAGCCGGAAGAATTTTACGAAGCAGTGCGGCAAGGTTATTTAGAATTAGCTAAAAAAAATCCAAAGAGAATCATCGTCATTGATGCATTGCAAACTATCGATGAAGTGACAGAGCAAATTTTAAAAACTCTTCACCGCTTCACCTCTTCAACCCTTCACCTTGTCTGATGTCTTTTTCTAAAACTCAAGCTCTAGCTCTTTTGAAAAAAGCGATGGAGGAACAACGTCTCGGTCACGCCTACCTGATCACAGGTTCTTTCCATGATGGTATGGAGACGATTGCGGAAGAGTTGGCGGCGATGGTGTTGTCTTGTTCTCTTCTCGAAGTGAAGATGCATCCTGATGTCCACATTGTGGAGCCAGAATCAAAATCTCGGAAAATTCTGACCGAACAAATGCGTGGTTTAGAAGAAGCGTTACATTTGAAGCCGCAGCAGAGTCATTACAAAATTGCGATTATACACGATGCGGAACGAATGGTTTCTTCAGCCGCCAATGCTTTTTTAAAAACTTTGGAAGAGCCGCCCGATCAAACATTGCTCTTGTTGACGACATCAATCCCAGAGGCGCTGCTAGAAACGATCCGATCGCGTTGTATTCGACTTCCGATTTATAGCGCTGAAGAACCACCGAAGAGTGAGCATGAAAAAAAAGTAGCCGCTTTAATGAAAACTTTTTTTGATGAAGGAGCAAGCTATGATGTTGCAGCTGCGTTTCAACTCGTGCGTCATTTTCAGGAATTGTTGGCAGCCATTCGAGCAGAAGCGACTGAGACAGCCGAAGAAGAGTTTGATTTAGAAAAGCAACACTTTGGAAAAACCACGGAAGGCAACTGGGAAGGGGCGCGGGAACAATATTTCAAGGCCTCTGCAGAAGCCTCGGTATTGTCTCAAAGATCTTTACTCATCGATGCAGTGGCGACGTATTTTGGAGAAAAATTACGAACAGTATCACAACAATCTGATCAAAATGAAATTGTCTTGCTGCTGCGCAAATTAGAAATTGTAGAAAAATTACGCAGCAGCTTGGAAGGAGGCGTGCAAGAAACGCTGGCGCTGGAAGCGGGTTTTTTAGAATTGGCAGAGAAAAAATGAATTAATTTATTTTATGAATCCCGTCATTTTAAAATTCGGAACCGGCGTTCTCGCAACTCCCGGTGGTTGCGCGATCGATCATAAACAGATTCGTCGCATCGCATCAGAAATTTCAGCGCTCATGAAACAAGGAGTTCCTTGCATCATCGTGAGTAGTGCTGCGATTGCAGCTGGAGTTCATGCGCTAAAACTTCCACAGCGACCGACTGATCAAGCTGGTAAGCAGGCTTGTGCAGCCGTAGGACAACCAGCTCTGATGGCCGCGTATGCAAAATATTTTTTGAAGCACGGCATCACAACTGCCCAACTTCTCTTGACACATGAAGATATCTACACAGAGCCACGGCGACATAATGCGCAAACAACATTGAAGCGATTGCTTGAGTCGTCACATGTTCTTCCCATCATTAATGAAAATGATTCGGTGGCGGTTGAAGAATTGAAATTAGGTGATAACGATGAGCTCTCTGCTGAGGTTGCAGCAATGATGGGAGCTTGTTCTTTAATCTTAGTTACTAGCTCTGATGGGCTCAGGGCGAAAACAAAAACAGGATCCAAACGAATTCATCGGGTGACTAATCTTAGTGAGGTACTTCATCACGTGACTGCAGAAAAAGGAGAACATTCTACGGGTGGTATGGCAACAAAGCTGCAAGCTGTTGCTGCAGCAACGAAAGCAGGCATTGAAACTCTTATTGTGCATGGAAGAAAAACGAAGCAAATTACGAGGGCGTTAGCTGGAGAAGATGTTGGGACGAGGTTTTTGGCTGCGGTAGAGATTCACAGAGATGGAAGGGATAGAAGAAGTTTTCTCAATTCGAAATAAATTTTTAAAATACACCGCTAAAATTTATTGAGAACCTTTTCAAAACCAATACGCAATATTATTTTTTTCTTCATCTTCTATCACTTCGATCCCTGTGAATTTTTCTTCTTCTCCGCGCCGAATTCTTTTGATCAAGCCCAGCTCTATGGGTGATGTGATCCATGCGCTGCCTGTCGTCGCTGCATTGCATGAAGCGTGGCCTGATAGTGAGATCAGTTGGCTTCTGCAACCTGCATGGCGTGACTTGGTCGAAGGACATCCGGGAGTGACAGAAATCATTTCTTTTCCTCGAGAAAACTTTCGCGGATTAAAAGGTTGGATTAAATCGTTGGTCTGGGCGCGATCTCTGCGGAGTTGGCAGCCGGATCTTGCGATTGATTTGCAGGGCTTGTTGCGGAGTGCTTTGATGGCACGCTGTTCTGGTGCTAAAAAAATTATTGGACTGAGCAGTGCACGGGAGGGAGCTTCTTTATTCTATGATAGCGTTGCAACGGTAAATAAAAAGGAGCATGCTGTAAATCAATTGCTCGCTATTCTTGATGTATTGGGCATTCCAAGGCCAACATCGCCACAATTTTTTCTTCCGCAAGGAACATTGCCATCTGGTTTTTTAGTGACGCAGCCATTTGTAGTGCTCCATCCCTATGCTCGTGGTAGTGGGAAAAATCTGACACAAGAGCAAGTCATTGTTTTTTCAGAAAGACTAAAAAATATTCCAGTCGTCTTGGTGGGAAAAGGAGAAATCATGACTGGGCTTCCTGCTAACGTGATCGATTGGACTAATCGAACGACGCTCTTAGAAGCTATTGCCATTTTTCGGCAAGCTGCCTTCATTGTGAGTTCTGATAGTGGTCCGATGCATTTGGCTGCGGCTTTGCAACCGACAAAAACTTTAGCGATTCATCGGTGGAGTGATCCATTGCGTGTTGGGCCTTGGTCAGATGAATCTTGGATTTGGAAAAATGGTGTGATAAAAAAAAGAAAAAAATTTGGAGAAGATTGTCGCGCACCTGGAAAGACACCAACATTGACAGAGATGAAGGAAATAGCGGAAAAAGTTTTTTCTTTAATTGAGTGTTCAGTTTTGAAATAAACTGTTGGTATAGTTTAAAACATCGACTAAAAATATGGATCAAATTTCTTCTGATATACCTACTGCTCAAGCTACTCCTATATCTGCTACTGAGGCAGTGAGATTGCCTTCTGCTGAGGCTACTGCTGTATTTGCTGTAGAAGATGCAGTGCCATCTGATTTGAGATTGCAACCGGGAAAATTTGTAACGAATTCTTTACCTCCCGCTAACTCTAGTGCAGGAATGAGTGTTGAGGAGTTGCGCGCACGGCGTGTACAATATTACGAAGGGACGGCTGCAAGTAGTGATGATCGAGTCCCTGTTGCCCAGCCTCTTGAATCAGGGCCTATTGCTGTTGGTACACCTTTTACTCAGAATGATGTCTGGCGTGCAGATGATGCAGCAGCTTGGGCAGGAAGAAGCAGAGTTGTTCGGCGGATGGTAGGAGACAATGGTTCTACACAAGTTTCAGTAACAAGGTTAAACTTAGCGGAGCGTGCGCAGTTGATTGGAGCTATTAATGTTGTGAGAGCGAGGATGTCACACTCACTTTTAATGGCTAGTATTCGTGTTGTGCAAACGAGGATGACAGAAGATAGAGAACCTGGTGCTATCAAAAGAGCGGTGAAGGACGTTACGGGAGATCCACAATTTGAGCAAAAACTTCAGGAAGCAAATGTAAAAGGGCTGAAGGCCTATGCACTTTTTGTAGCAAGCATGCAAGAGCATGAAGCAAAAGCAGCGGAATCGATTGAAACCCCATTGCCGCAACAGCAGCAGCAAGGTATGCAGCCAACTGTGAATGTTTCTTCTGCTCAACAAGGAACAGGTGTGACATCAGTTAACGATGATACATTTTCTTTAAATGAAACGGCTGATCAAAAAAAAGCAATTGAGAAAGAGCAACAAGAGCACGCAAAGGAAACGGAAGCTCAACTCAAAGGAAATGCGAAGATTGATCAGAAGTCAGAAGAACTTAAAAAAGGACAACAAGAAAAAAAAATTAGTGAGAGGGATCAAGAATTGTCTAATATTGCTCGTGTTGATAATCCCTTAATAATGCCATAACAGAATATAGGAAGACGATTTCTTGAAGACAAAAAAACTTTTTTCTCAACAACTCCAATGCTCTCTTGAACATCCTTCGAGAGACCTTTTGGCTTTTCAAAAGCTTTTAGAACCTTGTGATGATGGTGCTTTGGAGGCCATGGCCCAACGTTCTCTCGCTGTTACGCGCCGCTTTTTTGGAAAAACGATGCGGCTTTTTGCGCCTCTTTATCTTTCCAATGAATGTATCAATTCGTGTGCTTATTGCGGCTTTTCGCGTGATAATCCGATTTTGCGAGTGACCCTGGATATAGAGCAAATGGCGAAAGAGGCAACTTACCTCGCTGAAGAGGGATTTCGAAATATTCTTTTGGTCGCAGGAGAGCATCCTAAATTTGTTTCGAGTGGTTATTTAGAGCGATGTGTGGAACGGCTTCGCAGCATTTTTCCTGCGATTGCGTTAGAAGTTGCGCCGATGGAAGAGAAAGAATACTGGCCACTCGTAGCAGCAGGAGCCGAGGGATTAATTGTTTATCAAGAAACATACGATCAAGATATTTATCGTCAGTTGCACACGGCTGGTCCCAAAAAAGATTTTTCATGGCGTTTGGATGCGTTGGAGCGTGGTTATCAGGCTGGCTTTCGCCGTTTGGGTGCTGGAGTTTTGTTTGGTCTTGCCGATTGGCGAGCAGAAGCACTGGCGCTAGCCGCTCATCTTTTTTATTTGCAACGGCATTGTTGGAAGGCTCAACTCTCCGTCAGCTTACCGCGGCTGAGACCGGCTGCAGGAGGCTTCAGGTCGCGTTATGAATTTTCGGATCGTGATTTTGCACAATTAGTTTTTGCTTTGCGCCTCACCTTTCCCCAACTTCATTTAGTGATGAGTACACGAGAGTCAGTGGAGTTAAGAGATGCTTTGATGCCACTTGGTTTTACGATGATCAGTGCTGGGAGTCATACAGAACCTGGTGGATATACTGGACAAGGTTCTGAACAGCTCCATCAAACAGTCAAAGGAAAAATGGTGCCTTCTTCGTGTTCAGAAAAAAAAGCAACGGAGCAATTTGAAATTGCTGACAATCGTTCTCCGGCAGTTGTAGTCGCTGCCCTGGAGGATCTAGGATTAGAAGCAGTGTGGAAAGATTGGGATGAAGTGATTTTGGAGAAAGAATACCTGTAAAAAATGAAAAAAATTCAGCTTAACGGTGAAGAAAAAAAAGTTTGTGCTTCTACACTTCTTAAACTCTTGGAAGAACTGAAGCTTCCAATTGCTACGGTTTTAGTCGAACAAAATGGAATAGCGCTCCATCGTCACGAATTGGAAAAAGCGACGCTTGTTGAGCATGACAAAATTGAAATTCTCCAAATTGCTGCGGGAGGATGAAAAAGCTAGGGGCTTGATTAAAAACCTATTATAAGTTTTAGAGAATAAATGATGAATATGGATGGGCCCATTTAAGAGTGAAGTGCAACAAGTACTAAAAAAATAAAAAGGCTACATGATGTGGTAATTTTTGAGGTGTACAACCAAGGAGATTACCATGGCCAAAGGCTATCATGATGTAACCAGAGAAGAAAGATCGCAAATCAGACTGCTCAAAGCAATGAGATATTCAATGTCTGAGATTGCTAGGCAATTGAAACGACATCGGGTAGTGCAACAATTCGTCTGTAAATTGGTTTCCTCAGGTCTTTTTGATTTCAGTACTTCTGTCTCTTATTAGAGGTGGAGTTGTCAGATAACTGGAG